>CAYTID010000066.1:0-1448 GCA_964437735.1 uncultured Ignavibacteriaceae bacterium
TCTCTGTTTTTACACCGTTTTCGATACTTCCAGAAAAAGTGACGAAGTCAGGAAACGTATCCGCATTATATTTAATTCCACTTACGGATTAGGTTTGTTGTTGAAATAGACATGAGGATGAAAGGAAAAAGCCCTAACCGTAGGATCAGGGCTTTTTTAATGTCTTTGTTTAATCGGTATTCACCCGACGGGACGTTAACGAATTAATAACATCTTTTTCACATCTGTAAAATTGCCTGCGTTTAGTCTATACAGGTATACTCCGCTGGGCATATCTGACGCATCCCACGATACATCATAATAACCGGCGGATTTATGTCCATCAACTAATGTCGCCACCTCACGACCAAGAACATCGTACACTTTTAGAGTTACCCAATTGTCAATTCCTGCCCGTCCGTCAGGCGGGGGCAATTGGTAATTGATAAGTGTTACAGGGTTGAAGGGATTAGGTTTATTTTGAAACAACTCATATTTAGTGGGAGTGTTCTCAGTCATTAACGACTTATTTATTGATTGTTTTGATGTTAAAGAAGATTTTTCCACGGACTTTTCTTCGATCTTCTCATATCTGCCTCTTGATACAAACACAAATGACCTTTGCATTTGTTCGTTTACAGGCGGTGCGGAAAATTCCATATCTATCCACTCGTTCGGACTTAACTCAGTGTAAACTTCATCCAAATTTATGAGTCTTCCTGAAACATCACCGATATTTGAATGTCGAGCAGATAATAATTGAGATGTATAAACTGTAAACGGCATATCAAGTTTATGACACAATTCGGTATAGTCCATCGCAGATTCACTCTTCCAGACTATATCGACTTTAACCGAGCTTGTACTGTTTTCAGGGACACGCAGCCATTGATATGATGGATTTCTTCTTAAACGGAATGACGTAAAAGTTTCTTTATACTTCCCATTTCCCGTTAATAATTTACCAGCAATTTTATCTTTTGCTCCGTGCGGATCTATAGCAACTAGTTTTAGATACGTATCAACTCCTATTGTTGTTTCTTCAAATGATAATTTCATGGTATCATCTTTTGCGGTTTGTATTATCGTGCCATCGAGTTCATACAGATATTTATATACGTCATCAGAATCAAGTTCAGCGCTTGCAAAATATGCAGGTTTGGCAAACTGTAATACACGACCACTGTCGTCAACGGTTATGAATGTCTCTATCGGATGATCGATTACAAGAAGCTGAAGTTGGTCGAAGTAAGAGCGTTCCTGCTCAAACTCGCCTACTGCCAGACGATATATTTCTCCTTTTTCATTATATTCTAAATTTGGTTTTGTAAAGAGTTGATAATAATCTGTAACATCGACGCTCAGGTTTTCTTCGTATTCGCTTTGAGGTAATATGTTATTATCTTCTACCCAAGTATCGCCGTTCCATGTATAAACAAATGGGCAGCCACCTATTGGTGGCGGGGGAG
>CAYTID010000066.1:1475-12638 GCA_964437735.1 uncultured Ignavibacteriaceae bacterium
TACCTCTGTAAGCCGTCAAAAGTCTCTTTTGGGGTTCTGTCACAACAGTACTACCGCAAAAACCTTTTGCTACCACATTGAAGCTCTTGGAATTTTGAGAGTAGGAAATTGGGAAGAAATAGAAATCTATTCTTGCACTATTAAGAGGCGATTCATGGTAAAAATATATATTCAAAACATCCAGATTATATGGTTCAGGTTCGGTATTCCAATAGTAGAAAAAGCCTGGAGTAGCACAACTGGCTGTTAAATTAGCAGTTTCGAATTCATATATCTGGGTTCTCGTTGTCGCTATGTTAATGGTTGGATTTCCATTGGGAAATTGTAAATCTTTAATAAGCCAATTTCTTTGATCTGAACCATAAAAATCGTTATAATAAGGCAAAACGGAAACACGAAATCTGTAATGGTAATTATTTAGAGCCGATTTAGGAATTGAATAAGAATAGAATCCAGCTGACCCAGTCCCATCAAAAAATGTATGAATTATTACATTATTACAAAGATTTACTATTTCTACCTTTAACTTAGATAAGTTTGTTAAAATAAATGAAAAACTATATTCCGTTGAAGTTTGTTGAAAAGTTTGGTTAATTACATCTGCACCGGGGAAAAATGCCCTCATACCTGTCGTAGGTCCCCAAATGTCTGATGCATAAATATATTGACTCACGTAAGTTCCTGTCTGTGTAATAACCACGGCGCTTTACTGAGACTCTGTGGTGATGTAAAATAATAGCCGTTACGGTTATCGAACGATGCAAGATATTCACCGGACCAACTAAATTTGTGTAACGTCCTCATTTTTTCATCGCTTACCCACCATTCATCAGTAAGATCTAATCCTATGCAAGTTAGCTGCGATGTTGCTTTTGAGAATTCGGTATATCCTAAAGCTGTAACAGTTGTGTTACTAACATTATTGCCATAGAATACAATAAAAGCATTACGTTCGCGATCGATTAAACCTATATATCCCCACATATTGGTTGATAATATTTTTGCAGGATTAATAATTCTATATGTTCCCGTACCGGGAACAGTATAATATTCTATTGTTTTTTGTATTACTCCAGACCTGTTAATTTGTACGATTTTACCTATTGCATCTATTATCCATAGTTTATCATTATACGGACAACAGAATCCGCCGCTCTGTTCAATTGAAATATCTAGGGGATGTAGAATCCCTGGAATTGAAATTTCTGAAATAAATGTAATTCTTCCTATTGAGTTATTATAATACAGCTTGACAATCTTTCCTTTCATATGGTCCACAACGAAAATAGTATCCCTAGAATCAACTGTAATAGCTTTTGGGTTGAAAAATTCATAATCACCTGCATTATCGCCATAGGATCGGATCCAATCCCCCGATTTTTGTGAATATATTATTCTTCCAGCATCGGGATCAAGTATAAATGAAATCGCGTTATTGTGATTGGTATTTATTAATCTTGAATCCAAATCAAGCGTCGAACCTTCAACAAATAATCTTCTATTAATCTTTTGATAAGTTAGATTAGAATTTATTAAATAAATATTTTGATCGGATGGCGTCCAAGGATGTTTTATTGATATGAGTGAATTAAATGAGTAACGTATAGAATTCTTGTTTAATGAATTATATGCGTTATTAGTATCTGCACCAATATTATGAAGTTTTGATAAATTTTCATAATTTATTTCTATCGGCTGCATTGGTTGAACTATCTGAGGTTTAGCGATATTAGAACCAATAATAAAATATATAAGCAGTACAATATAATTAAAATATGTTTTCATATTTACCTCTTTCGTTCTTCTAATTTTTTAAATTCATATTGACTCTTATTAAGATATTTAGCAATCTTTGCTTTCGAATATTTCTTTTTTAGTTTTTTAAATTCATCTCAAAATGTTCAGTCTATATGATAGTCACCCTTTTAGCACTCTCAATACCTAATCTTTTCTATTTTTGACTCGGATAAATCTTTAAACACTTTTTTATCTTTGTACACGATTATCTCGGAAGTTCTCGCATCGTATCCAATCATATTTCCGCTGAAAGTTTTCTTAACTTCCCCAGTGCTTACATCAATTATTTTCTTTTCATGTGTTATATCACCTATAACTAATTCATTTTTGTCGAACCATTGATAGAAGTTAACAACTTCTTTATTAATAGTTGTTGGAGTAACTTCTTCATTTGATAGCGCTTCAAATAATTGAAAACCTGAGCCCTCATAATTCGGCTTATAGTAATACTTTCCATCTGAAGAAAAGTAAATACCTTTTAAAGGTGTCTCTTTAATTGTACCACTCCTATTATCGATCTTATAAACATTTATATAGTCGGTAGCATAGATCAACGAATCAAATTTTGCCCAAGTAACATCTTGGTAGCTTACCTTTGAGTTTATTATATTTTTTTCCCAATTGGTAGTATTAATAACAATCAGACTATCTGCTTTAAATCCAAAACCTTCTATATCCTTTCCAAGAATGCAAACAAGGTTTTTTCCATCGGAGGACCAAGCATACCGTTGGACATTAGGTATAGTTCGTACTAAAACACCCTTTAAAGAAATTAAAAATAGTTTATGATCTATGTAATCAATTTCATTAGCATCATTATGAATAAAATCAACAGACCGTGCAATGGCAGCAATTAAATTATTTGCAGGAGATAGTTTTATATTATTATCAGTAAAGACATATCCATGGTCTGTAGAATAAATTGCTTTTTTTTCGTCATTTTCTACACTGTAGATATAAATCGATCTCCCACTAAAATTCTCCCCAAAAGTTGAGACAATTATCTTCTGTGTAAACAGTTGTTGAGGTTGGAAGAAGAATGTAATTAGTAATAATTTAAAAATTTTTGTAATCATGATATAATTCTCCTAAAAAGTATTAATTATTTCCATCTGGATCAGCAATTCTGACATGAAAGTGATCATTATGATCAGCTTCATATGTTATTCCCTGAAGCTCTGTATCAGCTGAGTATATCACTATGATATTTCCAAATTTAAAAAATAAATTTATGAGCTCCTGCGTCCTCGTTCTGCTGTAATTTGAGCTATTTGTGGTAACACCACTACTATATCCATCTTTACGTATATATCTAACATCTACATCTAATCCATTCTGGTGTGAAGTATGCGGTGGATTTCCTCCAAAGTAACCGCCCGATTGCCGGCTCATATCCATCGAAGTAATGAGTGGATAATCTGGATAAAGCCGCCGCCATTCGCGAGCAACTTTTTCTACTAAGTTTATTAACTCCAATGTTCCCCAATTATCACTATCTGGTGTATCTCCACCCCACCAATACTGAAAGCCCGTTCCGCTATTTGCTATCCTCAGCCCATTCGTCAGCGTTCCACTTGAAACATTTCCCCTCGCCAGCGAGTAATCATGCGTTCCGCGGTTGCGATACCAAGCACTCGATATTGGGATATCTAATGGTAAAACCGGCGGCTGAGTGTAACATAAAGACTTTACTTCGAAATGAAATTCGATCATATTATTTTTATTTTTCAAAACTTCTAATCTTAATTTTGCCTTTATCAATGATCACAAATTTATTATCTTTAACAAAAAGTAAATTGTTAGTAAATTTACTAAATAATTTGTTTTTGATATTGTAGATAAGGTTCTTATCACCTTTAGTAAAAATAATTTCAAAACTAGAAAACCATCTTACTACACCTGGATACCAATTACCTTCGGGGTCAAAATCTTTTTCTGAAGGCCGTAATATATTCTTAATGGTGTCTGTAATCTCCTGATTTGTTGAACTGCTATAGAGCCTGAACCCCACTCCTTCATCTCCAAGAACATAGTAATAGAGACCATTAGCAGAAAAATCAATCCCCTTATAATTGGTTTTAATTTCCTCTCTAGTAATCGGATCATATTTGTAAACAATAGACCACTCTTTCCCATTACCTACGCTATATATACTATTATCAAATTCTGCCCAATTAATATTAATACTCCCCTCATTAATTTTATATTTAATGTTATTTGATAAATTAAATATATAAGTAGCGACTGGGCTAAAACCAATTCCCCCTTCACGATAATAACCCACAACATAAACAATACGATTACCATCTGGACTCCAGTCATAAATACGCACATCGTCGTCAATTTTAAATAACTCTTTACCATTTGTGTCGATTACAATTAAATTATTAACTGGATAATATACATCACTTCCATCAAGTTGCTTCCCAACATTTCTTTGCCTAACTCCATACTGAATTGCAGCTACATGATTACCATTTGGAGAAGTTTTAACATCAATAAGTCCATACAGAGAGGTCAGTATAACTTTTTGTTCTCCTGTTTTTAGATCATACCGATAGATGTTCCTAGAATCACCAAAATTTTTATACATTTCATTTTCATAAACAATTGTGGAACCACCAAATAAAATAAAACGATGTTCTGACGTAAATTGTCCGTTAATTATAATTGGAAAAACACATATTAGCATTACCAAAATAATTTTGTAAATTGTTTTATAATTCATCTTTATGCTCCTTATTATTTTTAATTCGTGCCATCAGGATCTGCAATCCGTACATGAAAATGATGGTGATGACCAGATGCCTCCTGTACTCCGCTACCCGACAGGTTAGATCTGCTATCAACAAAAATTATTATTGCACCTGAATTTAAAAATAGGTTTATCAATTTTTGAGTAGCGGTTTGATTATAGTAATTTATTCCTTGGGACGGATTGTAATCCTGCAGATTATTAAAATCAAAAGGGTTTGCAGTGTTATCATTTCGAATATATCTCATGTCAACGTCCAAGCCATTCTGGTGAGATGTATGATCAGGCCTCCAGTCACCGCCGTTTTGTTTACTTATATCCATCGAGGTAATGAGTGGATAATCAGGATACAGCCGCCGCCATGCACGTGCAACTCTTTCTACTAAGTTTATTAACTCCAACGTTCCCCAATTATCAGTATCTGGTGTATCGCCGCCCCACCAATATTGATAACCCGTTCCGCTGTTAGCAATTCTCAGCCCATTCGTCAGCGTTCCACTTGAGACAGTCCCCCTCGCTAACGAGTAATCATGCGTTCCCCGGTTGCGATACCAGGCACTCGATGTTGGGATATCTAATGGTAAAACTGGCGGCTGAGTATTACTGTTTTTATTGTAGTAGTATGTATTCCCTTCATAACTTATAGTGGTTACAGGTCCGCCATTTCCTGCATTTTCATCCTCAATTGCATTGCTAATATTATCGTTATCAATATCCCAAGTATTTACATTCACTGTAATATTATGCCATTCGTACTTATGCACCTGGTCGAAGTACCGCAATTGTACTGAATAACTGCCAGGAGGAACTGGAACTTTTCTATCTCGGCTTCCAGTCATCTTCCCATCCCAGTAAAAATATTCGTGTCCAGGTAGTCCATTTTTTACGGTAACTGATTTAGATCCTATCAAAGAAATGTGGGTATTCCGATCTGTAGAAAACAAATTAAAACCTACAGAAAAATTAGTTTCATCCTTATTGAGTACCCAATAAAAATGAATAATATTTAATTCATTACTTACTGGCGATTCTCCTGAGGTATGTTTTATCGATTTAATATTCATACCACGCCAATCTATAGCTTCTGGTTGCTCACAACTATTACTTAAAAATAATTGCAAGAATAATAACAAAAATAATAAAAATCTGTTTCCTTGTAACTTTCGATTAAAAAGCTGATAAATAATTCTTTTAATGTAATTATTTTCCCCACCCCAAAATTCCATAGTATTGCACCTTATTAATTTGTATATTTTATTATTGTTTTCAACATTCATCGCCAACAAAGTATGTTAAAGATGCTGAAATAATTAAAAACTGAATTCACACACAATTGGAAGTGCCATCTAATGATATACTAATATAAATCGTTAATATTAACATACAATAAAACAATTATTTTTTGAATATTAAAACTTACAATTTGTATTTTTAAAATAAGACTTTACTATTTATACAAAAAAATATTAACTAAACCCCAAATATATCGTGTAATTCATCTACAGAAATGTAGCACCCTCGATATATTTAACCGAACAATTTTTTTACAGGAACATTAACGTATGATTTTTTAACTACAACTAGTATCAATTTATGTTAAATAAAAATATTTTGAAAGTCAAGTAAAAAATTATTAGAAAATTCTAATAAGTATTAAAGCCACTTAAAACCGTTAAAATTTGAACAAAAAGAGCCACATCTCTGAGGCTCCTCATTCAATTAATCCTCGTCCTGGCAATGAACAAGCAACTTGCTATTTTTTGGATATCCTCATTGAGTTACATAAAACTCGTGAACCTTATTATGAGAGCGCCTACATTGTCGTATTCACTGATAATAAACGGGTCGGTAACACGGTTGATGAGATTGTGAAAAAAAATTAAACCGCTCGTAGAACTTTAATATTATAAATTACCGAGTACTCTCTCTACTTTTGCTTTTAATTCGTCCGAGAGCTTTTGCAAGGATTCGTTATTAAAAAAAGATTTCATGATTGCCGGATTAAATATCGACACCTCTGTTGTTTTTCCTTTTTCCTGAACCACAACATTGCAGGGGAGAAGAATTCCAACCCTGTCATCTATTTCAAGTGCCTTATGCGCGGCAGGCGGGTTACATGCGCCTAATATTGTATATCTTCTGAAATCGACATCCAGTTTTTCTTTCATAGTTGCGCGTACATCGATTGTGGTTAAGATGCCGAATCCCTCTTTTTTTAATTCTTCGGTTACCTTCTCGATTGTTTCATCAAAAGGAATATTTAATGTTTTGGTTAAACCAATTTCCATATTTATTCTCCTTTCAAAAATTGTAAAATATTATCTGTGGTTTGAATGCCAAAATTTGTGATTTAGATTTTAAAACGACATATAATTGAAAAAAAGTAATTGTAGCAATAATGCTCATTTATCATTTTGACTAGCATGGGCACGTTTTTTACGGGGAATTAAAAGCGCTCCGATTATAGTTCCATAAATTGTACTAATCCATGGATTACTTGTGATGAGACAAGCTCCTGAGTAGCAACCGATATAATGATAATATGCAAAACCTCCCAATGCACCAATTAGCGGAAAAATAAACCAGAATATACGGTTTCGAGTATTTTTAAATTTAAAAAGATTCACTTTATAAACCGCACATTCCGCCTGAACAAGTCGGGGCTACATTATCACTGCATGAATCGCAATCCTGACTTGCGCCGGAACTACTTGTGCTGATGCTTATCATAGGGGCAGAGATTAATTTTACATATTCATTTGAACCGCAGGCGGGACACACGATATTTTCAATTATCTCTTTACTGCGATGATATATGTCGTAATGTTTTTTACATGATGAACATCTGTAATCGTAAATAGGCATATTTAATAATTCTCCTTGAATGTTAATTTTTGGGTATCAAAATATTGGTTACTTCCGAGGTAAACCTATCAATGGTGTCGACATCGAATCATTTGTCACGTGCAGCGGCTTCGAGTAAAATTCGTAATAAGTCTTCAATAGTAATATTTTTATTTATATTATTTTATATGAATGTGTTATATCAACCGCTTTTCTAAGCATAGCTGTAACAGAGCAATATTTTGTCAGCGATAATTCAATTGCTCTCTCAACATCATCAGGATTTATTCCTTTTCCCTCAATTACATATTCGACATTTATTTTTGTATAAACCTGAGGATGCTCCTCGGAAGTTTCAGCTTCAATGTTCATGTAAAAATTTGTATATGGAACTCTCTTTTTTGAGAGTATCGATGCCACGTCACTACCCGTACACCCGCCGAGTCCCAATAAAATTAATTCTTTTGGTCGTGTTCCTGCATCCGCCCCTCCGAAATTTTCCGGACCGTCCATCGAAATCCAGTGATTGGAATCGCTTTTTCCCATGAAGGTTACGCCGCTTATGTGTTTGACTAATGCTTTTTTTATAGCCATTGTTTTCCTTTCATTAACCAAGTTCATTTAAAAACGGGAGCCATTTTGAAAAATAGCTTGCCAGAACTGCCAAAGAACCGGTGAACATCAAAATACCGACACCGATTAATAAAATACCGCTTACAATTTCGACGACTTTAAAATGTTTTTTAACTTTATTAAAAACTGAAAAGAATCCGTTTAAACTTACTGCCGCTAATAGAAATGGTATCCCCAGACCTAATGAATAAACAGTTAGTAAACCGATTCCCTGATACACAGTTTCTTGTTGAGCGGCAACCGCCAGTATGCCTGCCAAAATAGGTCCTATACATGGAGTCCACCCGAATGCAAATGCTAGACCTACAACGAATGATCCGATAACCCCGAAAGATTTTTTATTTTGATGAAATCTTTTTTCATAATTAAGAAATTTAAATTTAAAAATCCCCATCATGTGAATACCAAGAAGAATCAGGAGTACTCCTGCGATTTTTCCGGCGATCTCAAGATTATCAAGTAAAAAAGTACCGACGAAAGTTGCCGAAGCTCCCAATGCTACAAATACTGTGGTAAAACCGAAAACAAAAAATAGTGAGTTGAGAAATACTTTTTTCAGAATTTCTTTCTTGTTTTCGTTATTCTGCATTTGATCGAGTGATAAACCCGAAATAAATGAAAGATATCCGGGAATGATTGGTAAAACGCAAGGCGATACAAACGATAGTAAGCCAAAAAGAAATGCTGTAAATATTCCGACTGATTCCATATAGTTGTGGTTTATTTAATATTTAATTGTGCTTTGATATCTTTTTCAAATACATTTTTGGGTCTGTAACCAACGTACTGCTGTTTAATGATTCCATCCTTTCCGATCAAGAAAGAGGTAGGTATACCGCGAATCCCGCCGTACAATTTTTGGGTTTCTTGTGTACCCATAACTATCGGATAATTTATTTTATTCTCCTTTGAATATTTTACTACACTTTCATAATCATCCAACGCAACACCTATAAATGTAAAATCATGTTTTTCGTAAATTTTCTGCATATCGATAAAATCCGGTATTTCTTTACGGCAGGGTCCACACCAGGTAGCCCAAAAATTCAAAAAAACAACTTTGCCTTTATAATCAGATAATTTTAAAACTTTACCATTTATATCTTTTAACTCAAACTGAGGAGCTTTCTTATCGTTCGATACTGCACTACCAGTTAAAAATAATAGAGAAAACAAAATTGTTAATGTTAACTTAAATACTGATAATTTCATTTGTTAATCCTTCTTTTTTGCAATGATTTTTTTTAATTCATTCCTGTAGCTTTAAACACTTCATCTATATCAGATCGTTCCGTATAAGTGTATATAATCATTTTAATATCGCAAATATTCTGAACAATTGCACTAATTAGTTAACTCCCGCAGAGGATTTATTCATATGCTCATCTAATTTTTTAGTGAGAATATGTTTTGGAACTGCTCCTACAACCCCGTCAACCAGTTCGCCGTTCTTGAAAATTCCAATTGTAGGTATGCTCATGATACCATAAGTCGAAGCACTTTTTGAATTTTCATCTGTGTTAAGTTTACCGATTTTAAATTTTCCTGAATATTCAGTTGCAAGTTCTTCGATAACAGGAGCTATCATTCGGCATGGACCGCACCATGGCGCCCAAAAATCGACTAATACCGGCATTTCTGATTCAATTACTTCCTTTTGAAAATTCTGATCGGTTAGGGTTACTAAATTTTTATTCATGATTATTTCCTTTTTAATTTTTTTTATTAATTTTCTTTGTTGTAATTTTACACGGGGCATAAAGAGGACAAAAACCGACAAATGCAGTTAATATCGGTATTAAACCTAAAAGTCCCCATTTCCCATATTTATTTTCATTTTTATTTCCTTAATTTATAATTGATTTCTGATTTCAATATATTAGATGAGATAAATCGGAAAAGGATTCAAAGATATTGAATATCTCTTTATATATGTGTAATAATTATTCCACCGGGGGGATTAGGATTTTGTTGAACCGGCACGCAGTAGACGTGAAAAAGCCCTAACCGTATGACTAGGGCTTTTCTAGTATCGTTACTTAAACAGGATTCATCCGCTGGCAGGTTAGCGAAGCAACAACATTTTTTTCACATCTGTAAAACTGCCTGCGTTTAGTCTATACACATAAACTCCGCTCGGCATGTTTGACGCATCCCAGGTAATGTTATGATATCCGGCTTCTTTACTTTCATCAATCAATGTTGCTACCTCTCTTCCCAAAATGTCATATACTTTTAACGATACAAAACTGTTCATTCCTGCCCGTCCGTCAGGCGGGGGTAACTGGTAATTAATCATTGTTTCAGGATTAAATGGATTAGGATAATTTTGTTGAAGTTGGTAAATATTAATTAAATTATTTTCTTCATTTACACTTGAAGGGATTTGGAGCACATATAATCCGTAACTGTTGGTTGCTATATATAAATTACTACCATCTATTTTTAGATCATGCGCAAATGCCCTGGATATATTCTCTGAAAATATAATTTCCCAGTTATTCCCGTTATTAGTTGAACGTATAACTCCATTTGCAGCACCAGAATAGATAAAATCATTTGCATCAATATAGATACTATTAGTTATACCATAATATTTTTGTATCCAATTTGAATACGGAAAAGTATTCATATAAATTCCAGGTGATTGATTTCCCTGCCTGTTAAGAAAAAACATTTCTCCATTAGAGCTTATGTTAAAACCGTTTTTTCTACTCACGTAAGAAGGTGTCCCAATTTCAAAAAATGATTGTCCCAGGTTATCAGTATAAAATATTTTAGTTTGAAAATTAATAAACCCATGAGTAAAAATTTTATTGTCATAAAATAATATTGAACTGGCCCAAGGATCAGAAGCGATACCTTTTGTTTCCCAAGACAAACCTGCATTAATACTTATTCTTAAATTCGGATATGCTGCGTCTACCAATATCGAATCAGTAATAGCTTTGAAATTGTATCTTTCAGTTACATCATTTGAAATAAACTCCCAACTATCACCATTATTTTTTGACCGATGAATTCCTTTTTCATATGTAGCTGCATAAAGATCACCTGAAGGTGATACACTTACTGCTTCTACTTCTCTTAATCCTTTATTTTCCCATATTCCGGTTGTTCTATTGTATCTTTGC
>CAYTID010000067.1:0-12607 GCA_964437735.1 uncultured Ignavibacteriaceae bacterium
ACTATTAATATACCTCTTGTTATGATGGGATATCTGAATCCGATTATGCAGTTTATAGTCCTCCATTTTGTTTTCTCATATCTATTTGTGGTTAAAGTGCCGAAATTTACTTTTTATCTATTGTCGGGCATTGTATTTTGGAATTTTTTTTATGATGCGACGTTAAGCGGAATGAATGCCATATATGCTAAATCCACAATTGCCAAGAAGATATACTTCCCGCGAGATTTGATAATATTTTCATCAACTGCGACGGCAGGGATCTCGTTTGTTATTAATACAGCAATCTTGTGGCTATTTATCATTATTTTTGATCATTTTTCATTTAATCAATTTTTAGTATTTATTCCAATTATCTCACTTTTGTTGCTATCGCTTGGAGTGGCATTCATTATTTCGACATTTTATATTTATTTTAGGGATTCGATGCAGATCTGGCTAGTTTGCTTAAATGTAGGTTTTTGGTTGACACCGATTGTGTACAACGCGTTTACGGCGCCCGCACCTCTTCAAATAGTTGCACTATATAATCCAATCGGACGGATATTAATTATGCTGAGAGCTTTTCTGGTATATGATAACTATCCAACGACAGAATTTATTTTAGCGACTGTAATATTTTGTTTGGTAATTTTTATTTTTGGCTACTGGTTATTCAATAAGAACTCACATCAAATTACAGAATATTTATAGATGATGATAGAAGCAATAAGCATATCGAAGAATTTTAAACTACCCCATGAAACTCAAAAAACTATTTTTCACCGTTTAACAGGGGTGCTTCGCCATGCTTATGTTTATGAAGAATTTTTCGCCTTAAGAGATGTGAGTTTCAAAATTAATAAAGGAGAATTTTTAGGCATTATAGGGAGAAACGGTTCAGGAAAAACAACACTTCTGCGGATTATCTCTGGGATATTGCGACCGACTACGGGAAATATCAGTGTGAATGAGGCAATTACGCCGATTTTAGATATCGGCGTAGGCTTTCAGAGTGAATTTACATGCAGAGAAAACATATATATATATGGCGCCTTATTGGGATTTTCGCGGAAGGAAATGGACAAACGGTTTAAATCGATCATGGAGTTCGCGGAATTGGAAAGTTTTGCCGATGTCAAGTTGAATCGACTTTCTACGGGCATGCAGGTAAGGTTAGCTTTCACGATTGCAATACAATCGAGTGCACCGATACTGATTGTTGACGAAGTTATGGCCGTAGGGGACAATGTATTCCAACAAAAGTGTCGCGACGTTTTCTGGAAGTATAAAAAAGAAGGACGGACTGTAATTTTGGTCAGCCACAATCTCAGTACTATTGAAGAATATTGCGATAAAGTTTTAGTATTCGACAAGGGAACTCTTGTCAATGAAAGCAAGCCCTGCGAAGCAATACATTATTACAAAGAGAATATTCTGAAAAGCATAATTTAAAATGATTTTTTTTATAAACATGCCAAATAATATTTTGATATGATTTTAAAAAATGTCCTGAGAATTCTTCCGGCAGTACTTATGTTTTCGGGTGTTTCCATGTCGAATGAATATGAACAAACTAATAATACCGTTGATCGATTAAGTCAAAACTTCGAGATAATGCCCGTAAAAATGTTAAATCTCCGGACATATTTTTTTTCGACTGATTATCCGCACAAAAAATATCTGTTACCGAATTCTGATGGCGATTTCATTAATCGGGGATTTACACCAATTCTCTCAATAGAGGGTTACGGAAAAATTTTTACCCATTTATTAATCAATTATAAAATTCAGGGTAATACAAATGCAAAATTTACTTTAAAAAATTTATTCGTTCGATATGATAATAGATCAATATCACTTGGAATAGGTAAAGCAAACACTTGGTTGGGACACGGACGCCATGGATCGCTGCTTCTTTCCAATAATTCTGAACCTTACAGGATGATAAAATTCCAGACTGAAAAACCTTTCAGGATTCCCTACATAGGACGATTTACCTATTTGATGTTGCACGGCTGGACAGAAGATTTTAAAATATTAGCTCACAGATTCTCTTGGTTTCCGATTTCATGGCTAGAATTTGGTGGAACTCAAACAGTTCAATACCAGAGAAATTACAAGCTACTGGAATTTTTTAAAATATTAAGTGCGGCAGAGGAAAATCTTCCCGGCAGATATAACAATGAACAACGGGCTGGACTTGATTTAGCTATTCATCTCCCTTTTGTAAAAATGTTTCCACCGTTGAAAAATGCAAAAATTTATTTTGAATATGCAGGTGAAGATATTGGTGCGTGGTGGCAGGAAGAGGATAAGGTCTGGATCGGACCGCTCGGATTTGAATTTTATGACCCAGCCCTGTCTGCCGGTATATTTCTGGAATCAGAAAAAGGGGAATTTCATGCTGAATATTCCCAAAACTATAAGATTACCAACCTCTTTCATAAAGTGCATACCGGATTAAGTTATCAGGAATATACAAAAAAATGGTATTCGAATCTCCCGTTTGTCAATTATGGATCAATGATGGGACACCATATGGGGAGGGAGGCAGACAACCTGTATGTGGAATATAAACACTATTTTAATGAAAATTATATTAAAATTTTCGTTGACAAAGAACGGCATGGCTTGGCTTCCGGCAATGGCTCAGTATACAAGCTAAATGATTATCCGGAACATTTTCTTCAGATTGGTACGGAATACCGGCATGTATTGAATAATTACTTTTTGGTTTTCCTCATTGCCTATAACAAATATGAAAATGTTTCGTACTACCCGCGGATTTTGGATATCGTTCCTGTAAAAGGAACTACGGCGCGGGAACTTCTTGTCGGGATTTCGATCAGCTATCAGTTCAATTAAAAACTATTAATGATAAAAAATCTGAAAATAAAAATATTTCTTTACTCACTGTCGCTGATAATCATTTCTTGTTCTATTAATCCGCCTGATTATGATTATGGCTTTGATTTTATTGAAAATATTTCCAATGCAAACCATGAAAGCGGCATGATAATGACGGGTCGATTCCAGGTGACGGAGGAGACACGCAGGGTAATAATCACCGTCCCGGTTTCCAGCCCGCCTGAAAACGCGAAAGTCACGTTCTTTATTCCATCAGAAAACAGAGGCACAAAATTATATTTTGGCGTCGGTATGAATGCGGAGATCGGAGACGGAGCAACAGGGATCATCACGATAGCTACGAAAGGGCAGCTTGATACATTATATAAAAGATATATTAATTCTGTTTCAAATATGAACGATAGAGTATGGTTCGATGAACTGATCGATATATCAAAATATCAGGGAAAAAATTTTTTTCTAAGCTTGATTGCCAATCCCGGACCAGGTGGAGATTATTCGGCAGATTGGTTTGCCTGGAGTACGCCAATAATTTCAAAAACCATAAAATGAAGTGGGAAAAGAGAATATAAAAATAGAATCTATTCCCGTTGTGTCGGTAATTATAACGTGTTATAATTATGCAAAATATTTATCTGAATCTGTGTCGAGCGTTGTTCGCCAAACATTCCAAAATCTCGAAATTATTATCGTCGATGATGGCAGCACGGACGATACTGTAATAACAGCCGAATCACTTCAAAAGGAAAATCCCAAACATAATATCAAGTTAATCAGTCAAAATAATTCGGGAGTTGCTAATGCTCGAAACAAAGGGATTGAACAATCACACGGTAAATATATACTGTGTCTTGACGCGGATGATATGATAGATCCTGAAATGCTTTCAGAATCAGTTGATATTCTACGACATCAGCCCGCCGTGGATATTGTTTACACTGACCGCATGGACTTTGGCGAAAAGGAAAAAATTACTCCTGCCGGGGACTTCGATAAGGAAAAATTACTATTTCAGAACTGTATATCATATTGTGCATTATTCAAGCGTGAGATATGGGATAAAGTCGGGGGGTATCGAACAAATGTCGATGGATGTGAAGACTGGGATTTTTGGATTGCGGTATCTGCAATGGGGTATAAGGGATATAGAATACCTAAGCCGCTTTTCAGATACAGGCAACATAGGGAAGGATTGTACTTCCGATTAATGGAGAATTTTACTCTTAAAAAGGCGCAGATAATATTAAACAATCACGCTTTTTATGAAGCCAATGATGTTCAGGCGGCACATAAACGATTTTTCAGGAAAGACGAAAAAAATCCAACTTTTTCAGTAATACTCCCAACATATAACCGTCCGGAATTATTAAAAAATGCTATAGAAAGCGTTTTATCCCAAACTTATAATGATTTTGAGCTTCTTGTCGTCAACGATGGAGGAGTTGAAGTAGAGTCTATCGTCAATAAGTGTGACAGTAAAAAAATTAAATATTTTAACAGAGAAAAAAATCGAGGTGTTGCTAACGCACGGAATTATGGTTTATTCTGGGCGCGAGGAAAATATATTTGTTATCTGGATGATGACGATATGTATCTGGAAAACCATTTAGAAACGCTTATATCCCATTATGAATCGTATAATTCTAAAGCAGTATATACAGATGCGTTCCGTACAGTCAGAGAAAAAAGCAACGGAAGCTTTATTGTAAAAGATAAAGACATCCGCTATTCATTGGATTTTAACCATAACGAGATATTAATAAATAATTTCATCCCGATAATATGCTTATCACATGAAAGGTGGTGTCTTGAAGAAGCCGGTGTTTTTGATGAATCTTTGGAAGTATTCGAAGATTGGGATTTTATAATCAGGCTTTCACAAAAATTTGCCTTAACTCATATAAAAGAAACCACTGGCGAATATTCATGGCAACCGTTAGGCGATTCACTGATGCGAAAACACAGCAATAGCTTGTTTGAAGCGACCAAAACTATATATCAAAAACACTTTAACCTCTCACAAAACAATACATACATATTAGAAGCACAAAAAGAATTTTTAAAAAATAGTTTTTCTGAAAGAACATCCATGTCGTCCGATTGTTACGCCATATATAATAATGGATTCTATAATGATGAGGGGGGATGGCGGTGGATGGGTGACGAGGGAATATTTCAAGTAATGCGAGATGACTCGGCGGATAATAAAATATATTTTTTCAATCTTACATGCGGAAAGAAAAGTTTTTACAGAAAATTTCCATTCGAGGTGTTTGTATTTATAGATGGCACGCACCGAAAGACTGTAAAATTTAAAAAGGAGAATCAGAGCAATAGAATATATGTAAGAACACAGGTTGGCAGCCTCAAGACAACGAAAATAAGACTTGCGAGCGAACAATCGTTCATACCGTTTTTAGTTAATAATTTAAAAGATGTAAGAAGGCTGTCTGTAATTGTCAGCATTGTTAGAACGCTTGAAGGGCAGAGTTCGATAGAGGACTGGGTCAGGTATTATCTGTTTAGACTTAAAAATATATTTTCAGGTTAGTTTATAAGAAAATTAATACATCATTGAAAGTATCCATAATCATATTAAATTATAACGGAAAGGAGCTATTAGAGGCAAACCTCCCTTCGGTAATTGAATCTCAAAAGGCATCAGTGTATCAAAGTGAAATCATATTAGTTGATAATGGTAGTGTTGATGATAGCGTCTGCTTTACTAAAACCAATTTCCCCCGGATCAAGTTAATTTTGTTAAATAAGAACTACGGTTTCGGGGAAGGCTACAACAAAGGAATTCCTTACGCATCAGGAGAAGTAATAATTTTGCTGAACAATGACATGCGTGTGGAGAGGAATTTTATCAACCCGCTGGTCAGGCCGTTTGAAGAAGATCCTAATGTTTTTGCAGTGGGCTCTCAGATATTTTTTCAGGATGATACAAAAAAAAGAGAGGAAACAGGAAAAACTTTCGCTTTTTGGGATAAAGGGATTTTACGATATTCACATCAGGAAATCTCGGATCTGGATATTGAAAGGAAATACATACCGGTTTTTTGGGTGAGCGGCGGCTCCGTGGCTTACAACAGGAATAAATTTTTAGAACTTGGCGGGTTCAGGAATATTTACAGTCCGGCTTATGTTGAGGATGCGGATATCTCCTACCAGGCAATGAAGCGGGGTTGGAAAAACACTCTTTCGCTGGAGAGTGTGGTTTTTCACATGCACAGGATGACAAGTAACAAAATGTTTTCATCGGAGGTTATCGAAGATTTAAACGGCAGAAACCGGCTTTTATTCATATGGCTAAACATAAGGGACATGAGCCTGATTGCGGAACATTTGATTTATCACTCTATGCGGATCGTGAAAAATATTTTCCTGGATAGATCACGCAAAGAATTTAAAATATTTTTCAATGCTATTAAAAAATATTTCTCGATGCAAAACCGACCGGCAAGAAAACAAAATAAAACCATTGTGAAAGATGTTGATTTAATTAAAAACTTCACATGGAAGTCAACCTATCTCAAAGATCAGAATAGATTCAACGTCCTTTTCGTTTGTCCATATGTGCCCGGTTTGAATTTGCATGCAGGAGCAACTGCAATGTATCACAGAATTAAGGGATTGTCAAAAAAGCACGATGTAAGTGTATTGACATTTATTGAAAATGAAACAGAGATAAAATCAGTTGAGGAATTAAAAGTCTTTTGTAAGTCCGTCAAATATGTAATCCGCAATCAATACTTCGATGAACCTGATTTATTTCATATTAAACCGAATATGGTAATCAAAGAGTTCTGTAAACCGGATTTTAAAAAATTGTTGGTAGATGAAGCCTTAAGCGGTAAATATGACTTAATCCAGTTTGAATATCTCCAAACCGCATATCTTGAACGTTATATAAGGAATCTGGGAATCAAAACAATTTGGGTTAATCATGAAGTACAGCATGCGGCATTAAAAACAGAATTTTCGAGAGAAAAGCTTTTTTCATGGAATAAGCTTGATTTGTTTTTTCGTAACCTCGTGATGTTAAATTTCGAACTATCTCTATCCAAACGTATCGATTTTCAAATAACGGTAACCGAACATGATAAAGAAGAGATACTGAAATATTTACCAAACATAAACTTGTCGGTAGTGCCGCACGGTGTTGATACTAATTTTTACGTTTCAGAAAGCTCCCATTCAAACGAAAATATAATATTGTTTACAGGTTACTATTTGCATAAACCCAATATCGATGCTGCAATTTATTTTGCCGGGGAGATTTTTCCCAAAATTCTGTCCACAATTCCTGATGCAAAATTCTATATTGTAGGCTCAAATCCTGATGAATCGATAAGAGCCTTGCAAAATCAATCAAATATTTTTGTTACCGGCTGGGTGCCTGATTTGCGGCCCTATTTAAACAGAGCGTCTGTGTTTGTCGCACCTATCCGCCTTGGGATGGGAATGCGAGGAAAAATATTAGAGGCTCTGTCAATGGGAATTCCCGTTGTAACAACTTCACTCGCAGCCCGGGGATTGGAAATTCGTGAAGGCATGGATGTGTTTATCGCAGACGAACCGGGTTTGTTTGCAGAAAACGTTATTTCCGTATTAACCGGGGATACTAAATTTAGATCACCGGATAATGATGCTAGAAAGATAATAGAAAAATATTATTCCTGGGATGCTTGCACAAGCGCATATGAAAAAATAATAGAAGATGCCATACAGAGGAGCTGAAAATATAAAAACAAAGAATATATCAGCGTTTGTCAATATTTTTAGGCAGGATATTCCGTCGGACATAGGTGTTAAAAAAATATGTTTCGTAATGACGTGCAATTGGAATGCAGGTTTTGAAATTGAGCAGAAGCTAAGGTCAAAGTTTCAAAATGCAAGAATATTATTTGTTCTCCGTTCGCCACATCCGGTTTATTATACCGATAAGGATGTAATTATTTCGACAAATGCTATTTCGATTACAGCGAAACTTGAAATGATCAAGGAGTTACGAAAAAATTATTTTGACGTCGTAGCAACATGTTGGAATGGCGAGCCAACATTTGGAGTTTTACGGTTATTGTGTTATCTGTTAAAAACAGAGCATTTGCTCATTTTTGAAAATGAAAATTCGTACTATTGGATGGTCAGAAACAATATAGATAGAGCGTTCGGGATTATCGCACGTCTATCATTTAAATATTTAAAAAAGATTTTATCATATGTTTTTCTTTTTCCGGCAGGGATCTTATACGTGACATTAAAGGGCTTGTATTATAAAATCCAACAATTCATTTTTTTCTCAAAAAAAAATAAATAGGATAAATGCCTTCTTATACAATAATTATTGTCACGCACAATTCAGCAAATGTGATCGAGGAATGTTTGTCTGCATTAGCCAATCAGGAGCGCGACATACAATCCCGGATTATTGTGATTGACAATAATTCTTCCGACTCGACACGAAAAATTTGTGAAACCATGTTCCCGTCTTTAAAAGTGATTTACAATAGGAAAAATATTGGTTTTGCGGCTGCTGTAAATCAAGCATCAGAGTTTGTTGATACGGATTATTTAATTTTATTGAATCCGGATGTAATAACGGATAAAAAGTTTCTTGGCTGTGTTGATGGCTTTTTACTTGAGAATACTGAAGCTGATATTATCGGTGTTCAATTGATGGATAGCAAGTGGCGGCCGGAGAGGTCATGCTGGAAAAAACCAAGTTATATCTCATTAATATTTGAAACATTTCTGCCGTATAAATTGTCAGTGAAATTGATGACTACATCAACCCGCACAGTATCTGAAGCTGATGCCGTAACGGGCGCCTGCATGATTATTAGGAGCAACCTTTTTAACAACTTTAACGGTTTTGATGAAAGGTTTTTTATGTATTATGAGGACATCGATTTTTGTTTGAGGGCTAAAGACGCCGGATATAAAGTATTTTACAATCCTCTTATTCGGGCAGTTCATCATAGCGCAGACAGTTCCAGGCAAAACAAGCAACTTTTTTTTATTAATATTTATTTCAGTAAATTGAAATATTTAAAAAAATATTATTCAAAACGCTATTTTAAAATAGCCTGTTTATTTATAGTTGCTGGAATACTATTTAAATCTGTTGTCTATATGATAGCTGGCTTATTGCTGTTTAATAAAGAATTGCGCCGGTTATCTGAATATCATATATTTGTTTTAAAAAACATCTTGAGATCGGAAAAATAAATACAAATGTCGGAAACCAATAACGACCGAACATTAGTTTCGATAATTGTCCCTGTAAAAAATAGTTCCTCTACGCTTGGTACATGTTTACAATCAATAAAAAAATCGGATTACAAGGACTATGAAATCATAGTTGTTGATGATCATTCAACGGATCAAAGTTGCGACATAGCCCGAGAATTCGGATGTAACCTGATTCATTTAATAGATGGCCATGGCGCCAATCATGCACGGAATCTTGGAGCAAAGAATGCGAAAGGCGAAGTGCTTGTATTTATTGATTCCGATATTGTTGTTAACAGGAACTCGATTCGGATAATCGTCGATGCGTTGAGGGATGACTTGGATGCAGTTGTCGGGGTTTATACTGCAAAACACAGGAACGAAAATTTATTAAGTCAATACAAAAATTTATGGATCCGTTTTTCATATCTGAAAAGTTCCCCTGCAATAGATTGGTTATTTGGGGCTGTTTCGGGGATTAAAAAAAATATTTTTCTGGAAATCGGCGGATTTAACGTCAATTTATTAGCGAAACACGGAAATGATGATATTGAGCTCGGTAAACGGTTTTCGCGTGCAAAAGCAAACATTGCTTTAAATGTGGATTTGGAAGTAGAGCATCTGAAACATTATTCCTTAAGGACTTTCATCAAGAACGAATTCAATCGAAGCATGGGGTTTGCGAAACTTTCAATGGATTTAGGAGAAACAGCAAGCTCTTTAAAAAAAGGTTTCGTAAACGTGTATCCCGTATTTGTAATTTCAACGATTGTCGTCATCATTCTTGCCTTGCTTGTGATACTAAGTTTATCAGGCTTAATTTCGCATTGGATTGCTCTTGGCTGTTTTATTTTTTATTTACTGATAAATATCAGATTTTTAAATTATCTTGAACAGGTTCGAGGTCTTTTTTCAATGTTTGCGATGATACCAATTTTATTGGTTGATCATTTGGTTTGTTCTATAGGGAGCGTGTTGGGACTTTTGAAGGGTCTTTTTAAAATAAAATAATCTATCTATGCTTATCCTTGTCTTTCATTGATAATTTACTTGTTATTTTTTTCCGTATTGTTATAATTTGTTCGTCGTCAGGATGGAATGTAAGATATTGGTCGAGATATTTAATGGAGTTTCCGAAATCATTTAAATAATAGAAAGAAAAGGCCGCCTCGCGAAGCAGAACCGGATTACGGAATCCTAATTTAATCGCTTTCATGTAATAAAAGTTAGCCAGTTTATAATCCTTAAGCAGCATTAATGCTCCGCCCAAGTTTGCGAAACCGGTTATTCGTGTAGAATCGAGAGTGAGAGCTTTTTTATACATTTCAATTGCTTTTTCCAACTCTCCCCGATGCTGGTATTCAGCTCCCAGATTTATATAAACTCCGGGATTTCCGGTATTTGACTGAGCTGCTTTCTGCAGAACTCTGAAAGATTTATCAGTCTCATTTAATTTTGTGTAAATAACTGAAATATTCCCTAATAATCTGGGATTATTAGGATCCAATTCGATGTATTTTTCAAAATAATTTTTCGCTTCATTGTAATTCTGCTTCGACCAAAAATAACTTCCGATAGCTTCGTAATATTCCAATCTGGATACATGTCCAAGGAAATAAGGAGAATCTAATAATTTTATACGGGCAAAATGTTTATCCTTATCGGAATTTATTCCAACCCATGAAACCCAATGAAAAAAACTCAATGCTGCCACAAGCACAAGGGTGTACTTATATCCAATAGCAGTATGATGTTTAGAGAGTAAATAAATACTTAAGAATATCAACGGTAAAAAGAAGCTTGAGATAAAATCCCAGTCGCGCGCCATACCGAGAGCAAAAAAAACAACATATGTAAAAAATAAACCGGATAAGGTAGAAACCGAAAGAAAAATAAAAACAGGGTTTTTAAAATCTACGAGTTTATAAAATATAACCAGAATAACAAGAACAACGATCAGACTAAAAGGCGCAATTAACAGATTTGCATTCAACCAATCAACCAGATGTGCAATAGAAAAGATCGAATAAGGAAAGTAAGCATCTGATGACCACAAAGGTAAAAAATTCCAGAGACTTCCTTCGGCGAACTTTTCTATATCAAAAGCGATATTTTCTATATTCAGCAAAAGGACAACAGTCAAAATCAATATAGTCAATCCTATTATGAACAAGTTTTCGATCTTTTGATGTTTCCACTTGTATATTATTAGCACTATTACACAAGGCAGGAGAGCGATACTAACAACATGTAACCCAATCATAATAACAAACAAAACAACAGGGATGGATATATGCATATTTCTTTCTAATGTATACCAGCCGGTCACAAGAAAACCTGCGATTGTAATATATAACAACGTGTAATTTTCAACATAACCGAAAAAAAACTGACTGCCTGCGCCAAAAAGCAACAAAGAGCTTAAAAAGAATTTCTCTGTCTTTGAAACTAATAACAACCTTACCAAAAGAAAATTAATCGTTAGAAAAATAACGCCGGAAACCAATCCGATTATTTGAATAATCTTTTCAGGTTCGGTGATGCCGAAATTAAAAAACAGAGATTTTAAGATCTGTAATATTGACCAGGTAAGAGATTGACGGTTAAATCTATGGGGTAGCGGTTCACCTAGCTCTATTCCGGCGATTTCGCGTAAAAGCAACGCACCATCACCCAGTAAGTGCAATTTGGCCGTATAGAGTAAAGAGAAGAAGATGTATATTGAAAAAATAAAAGAAACGGCAAGGAAAAATAAAAAATTATTATTTATTTTATTAAATATTTCTCCAGCCTCATCATAAATTTTATTACAAATTTTTGGAAAAAAAAACAAAAATACAGCTCCCCCTGTCAATACCAATAATAGCGGATTGTAAAATGCAAAAAAATGGAACCCCCAGTTAAAATGAGATGGTGCTATAGCTCCCCAAATGTGAAGCAGTACTAAAAGAATTGAGTATGCTATCAGTATATTCCGTGCTTTTGACATTTATGAGGAAATATACTAAAGTCAGGTTAAATTATCTACATAAAATACTATGAATAATAATTTTTGTAATGACCTGAGGGACTCATATGTTTGAGAATAAACAAAAAAGCCCCGATATATCCGTGAGGCTTTTTAATCTTTTATTTTTGATTTTTCATATCTTTCGTGCCCCCAACGATCCGCCTCTCCTAAGGAGTTCGTTGGACTGGCGGAGAACTCGTGTTCAAACTTGAAAAGACTTTCAAAAAATTGGGGAGTTAAGGTTTAAACAAAATAGGAAATCAAAAAAAGTCCGGACTTAAAGATATTGTGTATAGAAAACAAAAAAGCCCCGATATATCCGTGAGGCTTTTTAATTTTTTATTTTTGATTTTTTATATCTTTCGTGCCCCCAACGAGATTCGAACTCGTGTTCCAAGCTTGAAAAGCTCGTGTCCTAGGCCTCTAGACGATGGGGGCGGTGTTAATTAATTTTTGGGTGTCCAGAGGGACTTGAACCCTCGACCTCCAGGGCCACAACCTGGCGTTCTA
>CAYTID010000068.1:0-11689 GCA_964437735.1 uncultured Ignavibacteriaceae bacterium
CTGCCGAAACAACACCTTTGTCAATATCAGCGGCTGCAACTCCCCCGATACAAAATCCATATCCTTGATGAGCATCGGGCATTGCTAGAGATTTACCAATCATACCGGGGAGTGTTGCAACGTTTGCTACCTGATCTTTTGTCTGGTCTTGTTGAATTTGCTTTATCATTTGATCGTTCGCGTAGATCAAACCATCGATATGCATCCCTTGCTTGTATGATTTCGGGATTAAATATCTATATTCATCTATTTTTTTTAACATTACAGTCCCAAA
This sequence comes from uncultured Ignavibacteriaceae bacterium, assembly GCA_964437735.1. GTDB lineage: Bacteria > Bacteroidota > Ignavibacteria > UBA10030 > BY39 > CAYTID01. The sequence goes on from CAYTID010000068.1 coordinate 275, forward strand.
ATTAATTTAAGTTATTTTTAAATATCCAGAAAAACTCGCAGCTTTGCCCCGGTGTTCGTTTCTTCAATTGATATCTGATGGTACGTAACAGCTTTTACATCGAGATAAGTCGCGTGTATGTTATTTTTAAATTTTTCCCCGGATACAAATGCTGATAAGTATTTCGGAGTGAGTTTTTCTATTAGGAAATTAATCGGTACAAATTTCTCTGCGTCAAAAATGTACAATACTTCACTCAGCCATTTAACCAATAATTGTTCATAATCTTCACCGAATATGCTTATATGTTTTTGTTCATCGCATTGTATCCGGGAAGTATCCAGAATTATTGATACCAAGCCAATCGCCGATTGTTCAAAAGCTGATTTTAAATTTTTCCCGAAGGCTTCAATTCCAATATCGGCAGGATGATCTAATATTTTATATCCGGTTTCCATACTTATGAAAGTAAGTATAGAAAATTGAAAATTCAAATTTTTATGGGAGAAATAATTTGAAAAATATATTTGCTTTTCCTCCAAAAAATCACGAAATTTTAACAAATCTACAGAAAAATAAGGAATTTTATGGTCCCGGATAAATTATTAGATTCAATTAAAGAACAAGCAAGAAAATCTAAAAAAACTATTGTCCTGCCTGATGCACAAGACGAAAGAACTTTAAAAGCGGGCAGAATAATAACAGATGAAAATATTGCGAACGTACTTTTAATAGGTGATGAAGAAAAAATTCGTTTAAAGTCGGATGAAATTGGAATATCCCTCACGGGAATAAGAATTATTGATCCAAGAAAATCTGACAAGAAAAGTGATTTTTCTTATATCTATTATAATCTGAGAAAAGAAAAAGGAATCTCATTCGAAGACGCTCAGAAGACAATGGAAAATTCTCTGTTTTTCGGGGCGATGATGATCAGAGAAGGAATGGCTCATGGAAGCGTTGCCGGTTCTATTTCGACAACCGGGGATGTGCTTCGTGCTGCGATTCAGGTTATAGGAATGAAAGAAGGAATCAATGTAGTGTCGAGTTTTTTCCTCATGGTATTTCCTCATAAAGTTTTATCATTCGCCGATTGTGCCGTAATTCCGGATCCGACTCCCGAACAATTAGCCGACATAGCAATTTCGACAGCTGAGAACCACAATAAACTTACTAATGAAGAACCACGTGTAGCGCTTTTATCATTCTCGACGAAAGGGAGTGCGAGTCATCCGTTAGTTGAGAAAGTTCAACAGGCAGCAGACCATTTAAAATTGAAAGCTCCCAATTTAATATCTGACGGTGAACTTCAACTTGATGCGGCAATACTTCCGAAGGTCGCACAATCCAAGGCACCGGGAAGTCTTGTGCAGGGTAACGCTAACGTATTGATTTTTCCGGATTTAAATGCCGGAAATATTGGTTACAAATTGGCTCAGCGGTTAGCCGGCGCTGAGGCTATCGGACCTATTGTTCAGGGATTGAAAAAACCTGCCTTCGATCTCTCCAGAGGGTGCAGTGTTGATGATATCGTAAATACAGTCGCAATAAACTGTGTTTTAAGCATATAAATGACGGAAGATAAGCCAAGATATTTATTTATCGATTTATATCGCGGTCTTGTAATATTATTCATGCTGCAGGGGCACGTATTTCGCGCTCTGCTTGATATTGAAATTATCCAATCACCTTGGTTTCAATTTCATGATTTTTTTCACGGAATAAGCGCTCCGGCTTTTTTATTCGGTTCGGGACTAACCTTCGTTCTTGCGACAAGAAAAAAATGGGAAAAATATCATCACTGGAATTCTGTACTCGCAAGACGCCTGAATCGTCTGTTGATTATTTTATTACTTGGGTATATTTTACACCTCCCGTTTATGTCGATGAGGAAAATAGTTGTGGAGGGAACACAAGCCGATTATCTCTCTTTTTTTCAAAGCGATGTTCTTCAATGCATAGGATTTGGCTTATTATTGTTGCACGGGCTTATATTTTTCTTTAAAACGGAGAGAAGGTTTTACGGATTAGTGCTTGCCACGACTGTTGGTGTTCCGTTATTAACTCCATTAATCTGGCAAATTAATTTTTTAGAGCATTTTCCTCCGTTTTTTTCTCAATTAATGAACAGCCAACACGGGTCATTATTTCCTCTGTTTCCTTACGTAGCCTTTTTATTTGCCGGTGTATTAGTATCGTGGGAATTCATGCTTGCAGTTGAGCATAACAGAGCTGATAGTTTTATGAAACGGTTTTTTGTGCTTGGACCGGTTTTTATTTTAATAGGAGTATTTTTTCACTTAATTCCTATTGCAATTTATCCCCACCAACAATTTTGGTTCACTAGTCCTAATTATTTTATGATCAGGATTGGCGCTTTACTTGTCATCACATCTACCGTTTGGTTTGTAGTACAAAAATTTAAAACTCTTCCTAAATGGATTACAATTCTGGGAAAAGAATCCTTATTAATATACGTAGTTCACCTTGCGATATTATACGGTTCAGTCGTTAATGCAAAATACACCATAAAGAAGATTATCGGTACAAATTTAACATTACCGGAAGTAACAATCACTTTCACAATATTTACTTTGTCGATGATAGGATTAGCATTTTTTTGGGATTATTTGAAACGGGAAAAGACGAATACCTATAGACTCATTCAATTAATTATTGCCGGGATATTTTTTACTTTGTTTTTTTCGCTTGATTACTGAAACATCTGAATAATTTTGAAAAAGAGAGGCATCCCCAGGGAAATATTGAATGGAAAAGTTATTCCCAGAGCCATCAGTATATATAATCCGGCGTCGGCTTCAGGGATAGTTTGTCGCATTGCAGCGGGGACGGCGATGTAAGAAGCGCTCGCAGCTAAAATAGCCAGCATGAATCTGTTTCCGATATCAGGTGTTATAAATCCGCTGAGATAACCGAAGATACATCCGTTAATTGCAGGAACTACTATTGCAAATAGTGTTACAAACCATCCGTATTTTCTGAATACAGAAAGTTTCGCCGCTGCCAACATACCCATTTCAAGTAAAAAGATTGCCAGAAAGCCTTTGAATATATCTGTTGTGAATGGTCTGATGCCTTCTGCTTGTTTCACGTCGACAATGTATCCGATTGCCAAACTTCCAAGTAATAACATGACACTTCCATTTGTAAGTGAATGTCGTACAACATGTCTAATACCTTGACTTCTGTTATTTTCCTTATCAAACCATCTGACAAGCAATACACCTATTATTATTGCAGGAGCTTCCATAAGCGCCATGATGGCTACCAGATGTCCTCCAAAGGGGATCGAATATATTTCCAGAAAAGACGATGCTGCAACGAAAGTAACTACACTAACCGAGCCGTAAGCGGCTGCGATTGCGCCGGCGTTGAAAGCGCCAAGTTTCCATTTTAATATCCAGAATGCATATAAAGGGATGATGATTGAAATTCCGAATCCAAAAAATACAGTCTGAAGCACTTCAGTTGTTATTCCGCTGTGGGCTAACTCCTGCCCTCCTTTAAAACCTATAGAAAAAAGAAGATATAATGAAATGAATTTACTTGATGTTGATGGTATTTCTAAATCGCTTTTTACCAACTTTGCAATAATGCCGAGTACAAAAAACAGAATAGGAGGATTAGTAAGATTAAAGTATAAAATATCAAAATCCATAGAATATAAATAATGAACTCAAAATGATGATAATAATTTTATAACAATATAAAGTTTTTTAATTATAGGAACAATTCAAATATCAGTATCAGAATTTTTATCAAACTTATAATAATTATCCGCGAGGTCCTGAAAAATATCATTGAATTCGTTCAATCTTTTGTTCAAAGCCTTTGAAAGGTCAACGCTCACAACCGCAATTGTCGGTTGTGCATCGGGTAAACGGGATAATATTTCACCATTTGGTGAAACAATTTCGCTTTTACCGATAAAATTAAATTTATATCCGCCTCTGTCTTCTGTTCCGATTCTATTTGCAGTTGCGGAAAAAATACGGTTCTCGAGACATCTTGTTACCATGGCATCGGGACAATGGGGAAGTACGAGATTAGATGGATGAACGATCAACTGAGCGCCTCTGAGCGAGAGAGTCCTTGCTGCTTCGGGAAAAAGCCAATCGAAACAAATCATTATTCCGATCTTTCCAAATGGCGTATCAAAAACCGGGAAACCAAGATTACCGCGTGAAAAAAAAATATTTTCCCTGTTATACAGGTGTATCTTTCTGTAAATTCCTTTTAATCCTTTAGGCCCGACCAATGCGGCTGAGTTATAGATCAGGTCATTCTCACTCTCAGCGAAACCGAAAACAACACAACAATTATTTTCTTCCGAAAATTTTCTAAGTTCACTGCAAGTTTTTCCGTCAGAGGGTTCGGCTAAATTTCCCAATTCATCGCGCGATATGAAATTATAACCCGTATTGAAAAGCTCCGGTAAAACATAAATATCAGCTTTTGAAGTTTTCATCAATGTAAGAACTTCGGAAATATTATGTTGTACATCACCGAATACAGGATCTGTTTGGACGATTGCAATCCTGACAATGTTTGTAAATTTATCTTTCAATTTTTAAACCCATCAATATTACCATGTTTTTCATAGAATGCTTTTGTTATTGCGCCGACAGTACCGCCTAAGAAGGCGAGAGCTATCAGGTTTGGGAAAGCCATAAATGCATTTGCGATATCACCGACAAAAAAGACTAATTCGATAGAAGCTAAAGACCCGATAAACATTAAAATTATATAAATAATCCGATAAGTGTATTTCACTTTTATACCGAAAAGGAATTTTAAACATTGTTCGCCGTAATAACACCAGCCAATTAAAGTCGAATATCCGAAGAGAAAGGATGAGAGAGCTACAACAAACCCGCCTAAATAAGGAATTGATTTTGAAAAGGATGCAGCAGTCATTGCTGTTCCTGATAATCCGCTGTCCCACATTCCGGTTGATAAATTGATTATCGCCGTAAGTGTGCATACAATTATCGTGTCAATGAATACTTCCATTACTCCAATAAGTCCCTGATGGACTGATGAAGGTGCTTGTGCGGCGGCATGTGCAATTGGAGCGCTTCCCAGCCCGGCTTCATTCGAGAGTAATCCGCGCCGGAAACCAAACTGGATTGCTTGACTTACTGTTGCTCCGAGAAAACCGCCTACGGCAGCGGAAGGAGTAAAGGCGTAATAAAATATCAGCTCGAATACTTTAGGAACTTCAGTGATGTGCTCGGCTACAACAATCAATCCGACTGTGAAATAAATAATTATCATTGTCGGTACAAGTTTTTCAGCAACATAAGCAATTCTTTTTATACCGCCTATGATAACCAACGATACTAAAACTGTAATAACAATACCTGTGACAATCTTCGGAACACCAAATTCACTATGGAATGCCAGCGCCATTTGATTTGCCTGCATCATGTTTCCCGTTCCGAAAAGTGCAGCAAATGCGCCACAGATTGCAAAAATACTTGCAAGATAAACAGCCCATCTTTTATTTTTAAATCCATTCTTTATGTAATACATGGGCCCACCTGCAATTGTCCCATCTGCGTATTTTTCCCGGTACTCAACACCGAGTAATGCCTCTGAATATTTCGTCGCCATGCCAATAAAGCCGCAAACCCACATCCAGAAAATTGCTCCCGGACCTCCCCAAAATAGGGCCGTCGCAACTCCTCCAATGTTTCCGTTTCCTACTGTTGCTGCTAACGCAGTAGAGAGAGCGGCAAAGGGAGATACATCTCCTTCGCGTTTTACATCCGATTTTTGTCCTATAAAGCCCCTGAAAACTAATTTAGCGCCATCCTTTAATCTTCTGAATTGAACAAATTCGGTTTTAATTGTTAACCAGATGCCGACTGCGAATAAAACGTAAATCATGTAAGACCATATCCAAGATGCAAACAGGTCGATTTTTTCTACCAAAATAGAGTATAATTCATTCATAATATAGTTCCTATCAGAAAATAATATTAGAAGATTTCAAAAATATTTAACAGTACAAGAAAAATTACTACGGGGCAAATATATCGGATTAAAATGTTCCACATTTTCAAATAATAATTTTGTAAACCGGTCAATCCTGGTTTAATTTCTTCGATTGCATTAACCGCACCCCACCTCCAACCCACAAATATTGATAGAAGTAAACCGCCAAAACTGAGTGCGAATGAACCGAACAGGAAATCTGCTATATCTAAAAATCCCTTTTTACCGAGTAATTGCATGTTTGAGAAAAATTCACTGTATCCTTGTGACATCGCAGAGGGAATTCCGATTACAAAAGCAACCCCCGCTAAAATCAGAGTGGCTTTTGTTCGTGTTAATTTTAATTCGTCAACTGCCCAGGCAACCGCGACTTCAAGAAGTGATATTGAAGAAGTAAGAGCTGCAATGGCTAATAATATAAAAAAGAAAACACCAACAACTATTCCGCCGGGCATTTGGTTGAATATTTCCGGCAGCACATTAAAAACTAAACCCGGACCTTGTGCCGGCTGCATACCAACCGCAAAAAGAGCAGGGAAAATTACAAGACCGGCCATAACCGCAATTAAAGTATCAGAAAGAGCTACGATTGTACCGGAAGAAATTAAATTTATTTCGTTCTTGATATAACTCCCGTAAGTTATCATGGCTCCCATGCCCAGACTCAGTGAAAAGAATGCCTGTCCCATAGCTGCGAGAATTGTTTTTCCGTCAATTTTGCTGAAGTCAGGATTCAGGTAAAATTTTATCCCGCGTTCTGCGCCGGGAAGTGAAATAGAAAAAGCAATTAAACCCAATAAAATTAAGAATAACAATGGCATCAGTATCTTCGACCATCTCTCGATTCCGCTTTTTACTCCACCTAATACAACGAGAGTCGTTAGTCCGAGAAATAAAATAAAATAGCTGATCTCGCTAGTCGGATCAGCAATAAATTGACTGAAATTTGAAGTTGTTTGCGCTGCAGTTTTAAAAATAAAACCGACCGTCCAACCTGCAATCACTGAATAATATGAAAGTATGACAAGACCGGTTAATACACCAAGATATCCAAGAAGTTGCCAAAGTCCTTTCGGTACAATTTTTTTAATCGCCCCAACGGGATTGCGTTGTGAATATCTTCCGAGGACAAGTTCAGCAATAAGTACCGGCAAACCTATCACAAGCACACAAATCAGATATATTAAAACAAACGCTGCGCCACCATGTTCGCCGGCAGTATAGGGGAACCGCCAGATATTACCTAAACCGATGGCAGAGCCGGAGGCTGCCAAAATAAATCCGAATTTTGATCCCCACTGAGAACGAGTTTGTTCAATCATCTTAAATAATCCATTTTAATCAATTATAAAAGAAATAATAATAAAAAGCTTATTTATAATCAAGGATAATCATTATTTCATGTTCATTAAATTCAACACCCAAACCAAGCACAATTCAGTTAACGAAATTAAAATAATTCGTTATTAAATTGATATTATCGTATAAATCAATGGAGATGAAATTTTTTTTGAAGATGTCACGCAAATTTAAAGAATATTTTTATATTGTTAATATTATAGCAGTATTTGAATAAATAGGCAAGAAAAGGAAGCAAGAATTGAAAAAAAATAAATCGAAGAAATTGCCTGTATATTGTGATTTTTCATGCTCCTATGCTGCTTTTACCGATCCAAGTATTTCGGGCGCTTGCAGACGGGAGAGCGTAGTATATTGCCGGCTATTCAAGAAATATAACAACAAACATAACATCTGCTTGGAGCGAGTTAGAAAACCTGATATCAGGGAAAATTAATATTATCCGGATTCACGGTTTCGATTTGCACGCGATGAGAATCGCAATCATTGCGAGCAATGTTGCTGATAGAAGCAATAAGGGCACGTTTCTAACAAACCTGGCGCTCGATCATACATATAAATAATTCCACTTGCTGTGGCAATTGCGTATGACGAGTGCAGTAGCAAGCAATTTGTTGGATTTTTGCGGTGTCACGCAACATTCATGTCAATTTAGAAACTCCGTAGATCAACACCTTTCGTTTTCGCTAGTTCGAGGATCATTGGCTTGATTTGTTTGTGCTGCTGATATGTGATGTTTTCCAAGTTAATTTCTACCGTGGTGCCAGGCTTCAGAACAACTTCTAAAAGGAACATCGTTGCATTGATGTGAGAAATTTCTTCCCAACGGTATCTACGGGTGTTGAATATGCCAATCGGACCCTCGAAGCCCTCATCGTCAAATGTGAAAACCTTTGGTGGAAATACACGACGATAGAACAGAGCAAAAAGGATGGCGATAGAGCCGAAAGTCAGGTTGACATATCTGAAATCGCTTTCGATGACAATCCCTTGGACTAGAATCATGACTCCAAGGAGGAAGAAGAAGCCTTGCTGAATGAATCGCATCGTTGGTGACATCGGACGTGGTTGAAGATCAAGAGTAATGTGTTTCATTGTGTAAGTCGATTTGGTTTATGGTTATTAGTGGATTATAAATCAAGGATCATAAGGTGAACAGCAGTAACTTCACAAAAAGCCGTATGGCAATGATGCCTAACGGCTTGGGGCTTAGCGAAGTGGCGGTATTCGGAAAACTCAACTGTCATCAGATATAAAAGTTAATTTAATGCTTTACACTTTTTTTTTCGTCCTGTATTTTACTGTCGGTTCAAACAAAACATACTGTCGCTCTTGTGCAAGTTGTCTTGGCAATTTTGTCAGGAAGTTGGAAATAAAAAGTTCCTTGCCTGTCTGGTTAGAAGTCGGTGTCTGATTACGCATACCATAAGTCAAGTCCCACGCAATAATATTGGCGAATGAAAACAACTGTCGGATATAATCGCTGTCGTCATAAGTGATGAGCCATTTATGTTCACAGTTCGCCATTGTCTCGGCAAAACGAATGTGGTCAAACCCTTTGTGCAAGTTTCCATTTTTTCCGTAGAGTGCCGACTTTGTCGCAGTGTAGTAAGGCGGGTCAAGAAAAATAAAAACATTGTCTCCATCTTGCTCAACTAATTTCTGATAGTCAATGTTTGTAATCTGTGTCCCTTTGATAACTGTTCCAAATTTTTTTAATCGTTGAATACTGCTTTCTGTAAATCGTCCGTGAAATGCTTGTTCGCTGTAACCACCGCTCTCGCTTGTTCCTGAAAAAGTAATTCTGTTAAAGATGAAAAACGCTGTCGCTCTTTCCAAGTCATTAAAATTTGAAATATTGTCGGTGAGAAATTTATGTAATTCTTTTCCGATTGGAAATTTGTGTCTCCATTCATAAACTTTTTCAATTACTGCATTAACATCTTTCTCGCACATTTCCCAAAACTTGAAAAGATTAAAATGCAAATCGTTCACCCAATATTTTTTATTCGGAAGTTTTTGTTTGAGATAAATAAAAATTGAACCACCCCCTAAAAATGGCTCTCTGAATTCATCAAAGTCGGGAACAAGTGTAGAAATTAAATCTACGGCTCTGCTTTTTCCTCCAGGGTATCTTAACGGGCTTTTTATCATAAGCGGTCTAAACTTTCGTGTTTGATATTTACCGTAAAGTTATTGCTTTTTGTCTCTTGAAAAAGTTTGTTGATAATTTGTTTTTGTCCTTCGTTGAAAGCATTGTCGGTAAAGAATTTTGAAATTTGTTTTTCTGATGAATTGGATGTGATTTGTCCAGCAAGTTTTGTAGAGGTTAATTCTAAAATCGGTCTGCAAATGTTATCTCAACAGAATTGTTTGGAATTTGCTTTAGCAATTCCAAACAATCTCCTTGCGTTATTTTATTTAAAATTTTTTCAAATTTCATTTCATTGTTTTTTTAATAAATTTATTGAACCGTTCAATTTCGCTTTTATGGAAAGTGAAAACTTCGTCATAAGCGGAAACCATTCGCAACAAATCGCCTTTGCGAACATACCAGCCAATTCCGTCAACGAAGCCGACAAATTTTGCTTTTGGATAATGTTTTTTCAGAAGGGATGCAACAGCGTTTTCCGTTTTTGCCTTATCTCCTTGTCCAGAAGACGAAGTTGTCACAACAAAAGAACATTCAATAATAATCCTCGGATTATTTTTATTAGGAATGATAAAATTCATTGTCCGTTTGGCAATCGGGGCATTGTTAAATTTTTCCGTAACTACCATTTTCGCAAGTCTTTTGTTGTACGAACACTATTATCATTCGTCAAGGTTATGTTCTTTCAAAATTTCCTGCCATTCTATAATGTGAAACTCTTTCACTTCTGTTGAATTTTTTGCGTCTGTAATTAAATTTTCGGTATAAGCCCGAATGAATTGTTTATAATCCTCAATGAAACGCAAGTAATATTTCAAACTGAAATAAATTCCGTTGGCGATAATTTCAAGCCCGCTGTCCTTTTTTATTTTCAGAATAAATTTATTGATGAATTCTTCTTCCTCTGCCGAAGTAAAATTTTCTTTTGCTGTTGACAAGATGTAATATCGTTCAATGCTTGTTTCCTCCGATTTTTTTGCAATATCAAAAATCAAATTTCTGTCAATGGAAATTTTGTGTTTGATTTCAACCATTTCAAATGGCGTTTCGTTAGCGTTCCAAATTTCAATATCTCCGTAGCCGTGCTTGTCTGAGGAGGTATGAACATTGAGCGGTCTCAAAATTCTATTCTCATATCGCTTAACCACTTTGAATAATTCTTGATACACGGTATAAATTGCGATAACGGGAAGGCGTGAACTCAATTTCATTTCAAAGTGTCTTTCCAACATTTTGAGAACTGTATTTATATTCAGTATGTTTAAAAAATTTGCTGTCTCTATTGTACTGTCAAAAACCATTTTGTGTTGCAGTGATAGTATGTGGAGTTTAATGAAAATGTATATCAAAACATCTTTCGGTTTGATGACTTCATTTTCAACTGCATCAAAGATTTCCAAAAAACTATTCTTTACTTCTTTGTTTCGTATTTTTAAATTCTTTCCCGTTGTTTTTGTCCATTTGATTTTTTCTCTCGTAGCGAGCGTGAGAAAGGAAGATTCTTTGTTTGCGTATTTCGGAAAATATTTTTTGAAAAATGGTACAGTTACTGATGTGTCTAGAGTTCTTGCAGAATATCCGCCTTTAAAATCTACTCGGTGCAAACGAACGTCTTGTTTTGGTTCAGTAATTTTTTTTACAAGTGAAGTAACCAAAGAAGAGAGTAAAGATTTGTTCTTATCAATATTGTTGATGAGCATATCAACATTAGTGCTGATAATATCGGGATATATGATTTCCTTTTTTGTGTCAAGAATTGCAATTGCTTTTTTGAGAGTGTCCTCTAAAATTTTTGTTGGTGTCATACGAAGAGTTCAAGTGTGTAAGATGGAACTTTGGCAAGACGCTGCTTTGCATATTCAATATATTCATTCAATCTTTTTAATTTTTAATTCTTAATATTA
>CAYTID010000069.1:0-11673 GCA_964437735.1 uncultured Ignavibacteriaceae bacterium
GGCAGGCACTTGGTCTATCTGAAACAACCGAAGGGTGCATTGGGCAGATGTAGAATTCTTCCACCGATTCATGTTGGTGGGTTTCCGTTTCAACTTTCTCTTTTTGATCACTACTGCAAGAGAAAAAGAAAAAAGCTGATAACATTAATGATAATTTTAAAATATTTTTCATAAAAACTCCTGATAAATTTATTGTATAATTTCTTCAATATCCCTGCATCCGATCTCTTCTTCGAGTTCAGCCAGTGCCTGTTCAAACTGCATACGGATCATTAATTTTTCCATTTTAAACATTACATGCATTCTGTATGTATCTATCAGCGTAAGAAAATCTGATGTTCCGGTCTGATAATTCGTAGTTGTAATAAATAATGTTTGTTCAGAAAGCGGAATTATATCCGATTCGTATAATGCATATTTATTTTCAAAAGATGATGCTTTGGTGTATAACTCACGTACTTTTGATAACAGCATATTTCGTTCATCAAAATACATTGCCGTTGATTTTCGGACATTTGCCTCTGCTTCATCTACGCGTCCGTTTGCCTTACTAATTGTCCAGAAGGAAAACGGTAGCGTCATCCCGGCCATCAGACTCCATCCTCTGAAACCTGTCATGGGGGAAGAAGCATATTCAACTCCTAATTTGAAATCCGGTAAATATTCCAGTTTTGCCATTTTGAGCATTGATTTATCCTGTTCGAGCATAAGAGAATCTGCACGAAGTTTGGAACAATTTCGTAAAGCATATTCTTCAACCACTTTGATGTCATAATTAAACTGTATTTTATCAATTGCTGAGGCAGTTCCCTTAAAGGTCAGAATATCGCGATTCAGAAGCGATGCAAGCATCGCCAGAGCAGTTTCTTCATTTTGTTTAAGTGTTAATCGCTCATTTTCAAGCTTTACAAGTTCAACCTGAGTTTTCAGAATATCCTGCTGAGTAGCCTTCGCAACAATGTAACGGGTGTTGGCAATATCCAGAAACTTTTTGAGCAGTTCAGTATTTTCACGGTTTAACAACAGGTTCTGTTGGGCAACCCATAAATCGTAGAACATCATTTTTACTTTCGCGACGATTTCTACTGTTTTCTCGTTGTATAATTGCTTCAGTCTATCAGCTTCCAGTTCGGCTATTTTTGATTTAGTGCTGAGTTTATTCGGTAACTCGATCATCTGCATGAATTCAATATTTTGCATCATAGCTTCATTTGGCTTCAATCCGGGCATTTCCATGAATTTGAAAGCAATTTCCGGATCAGCGAGTGAACTTTTTTGAGGAATGACCGCACGGGCAGCAATTACCCGGTTCAATGCTGCTTCAAGTTCCCGATTATTTTCCAATGCTTCGTCTATTAACGGTTGCAAGAGTAAAGTATTTCCTTCTTGTGACGCTGCTGTCGTGCCAAATATCAGAAATATTATTAAGAATATTTTCTTCATATTTCTCCTGTATGAGATAAAATAATTTTAAACGTTAGTTAATTTTTAAAAATAAAATAGCGATAACTTTTACCGGACGGCAAAAAGAAGAATGCTTAGATCAAAAGAGAGGAGTTAAGAATAAATAAAGAATTTTCAGATTCTGAAACAGGTGGTGATTCGAAGCTGAAATAATAGCTCTGAGTATGTTGTATAATGTTTGCGGGTATAATATCTGAATTTATTAATAGTGTATAATCAAATATTACTTTAAATTTTTCAAAGGATGTTATGAAATCGGTCTTGTTTTTTTCGATACCTGAATTTTTGACACAGCATGAAACAGGCGTTTTCTTCAATAAACTTGTTCTGTTAAAATCATCATTCATCTGACATGCAGAGCAATTCATTGATAATGAATTCGTTTTCATCATTTCACAGGTATAGAAAACAACAGGTAATCCTATGTTGAACAGGAAAAATACCAGTGTTACAGTTATTAAAAATGGGCGATATATATGAAAATTAAACACGTTGATATAGTAACAGAACATACTTCAAAATAATTCCAAATATTGTATCTAAATATAAAAAAATCAATTATTAATTGAAAATTGTTTGAAAACAAATACTTATTATCCCTCCATTATCATCAAATCAAACAAATCATTTATACCGAACGGTTTTACGGAGTAGAGAGGATCGCTGTATTTTATCGCGCTCATCTGGCGTAAAATTATGCTTTTACATCATAAATTCAGGACTCGGAGGATTTAACTTCCCAGAGAGGATAATATGTCAAGAAAGAAAGATTAATAGACAACTTGTTGACAACTTTCATTTTTTTGGTATATTGAAGTTGTAAACAATAAGATAAGTAAGATGAAAAAAGAAAAGGCTTCAGATATAAAAAGGCTTATACTCGCAATCATAAACAAGCGAGGAAGTGTTAATACCGCTGATATTTTAAATAAAACGGGATTTTCTCGTGCATATATCAACCGGTTTTTCCAAGAATTACGTCGGGAAGGGAAAATAGTGCTTTTAGGTAGGGCGAACAAAGCACATTACGTTCTTGCAACAAAAGATGTAGTAGAGAAAAAGAAACTACAAATAAGAAGTGTTCATCGCATTCTTAGGAATAAATCTTTGCACGAAGATAAAATTCTAGAAGAAATTAAAACATCGACTGGAATATTTTCAGGAGTATCCAAAAATATTACTCATATACTTGAATATACATTTTTAGAAATTCTTAATAATGCTATCGAACATTCACAATCAAAAGATATTCATATCTGGATGGATAAAAATAGTGATCTGTACTTTTGTATCCTAGATAAAGGTGTTGGGATTTTTAATCATATACGAAAAAAGCATAGTCTTAATGATGATTATGAAGCAATCCAAGATTTGTTAAAAGGAAAGTTAACAACGGATCCTGAATCCCATAGTGGGGAAGGAATTTTTTTTACATCTAAAGTAGCAGATAAATTGATTATCAAAAGTTCAGATAAAAAACTGATATTTGATAATGTTATAAATGATATTTTCATTGAGGAGAATAAAAATATTAAAGGGACTGAAATTGAATTATGGTTATCCACCTCATCAAAAAAAGAATTAATAAATATATTTCGCAAATATACAGGTGAAGATCATAATTTTAGTAAAACAAATGTAAGACTAGAACTTTTTAAATCGGGAGCAACCTATATTTCTCGTTCGCAGGCAAGGAGAGTTGTAATCGGATTGGAGAAGTTCAAAGAAGTTATATTTGATTTTAAAAATGTTGCTACAATCGGTCAAGGTTTTGCTGATGAAGTATTTAGAGTATGGCGAAAACGATTTCCGGAAATAAAACTAATTATCGAAAACGCGAACAGAAATGTACAATTCATGATAAATCATGTTATGAAAAAATAAACTTTTTAATATACAACTTGTTAACAACTATAATTTTGAATGTATTACAAAAGTTGTAAACTAAATCAGCTACTTTAAACAAATATTATCCTTCCATTATCTTCAAATCAAACAAATCCTTTACACCAAACGGTTTTACGGAATAGAGAGGATCGCCATATTTTACACCGATCATCTGTCCGTAAAATTTTGCTCGTGTATCAATAAATTCCAGAAATGATTTTTTGCTTAATAGCGTTTCGGGATCTTTCGATTGTGGATTATAAAATTGCGATTTGTAAGCCCGAACTGCTTTTTGCCGGATATCATATACATCTGAAATATCGACAATGAAGGATGGAATATATTCATACTTCATCATGTAATTGAAATAATGATGAGGTCTCCATGGAAGCTGTTTTTTACCATCAAGTTCGGTTTTTATATTTACCAAACCGGAATAAAACCATGCTTCCTGCGATAATTTATTCGCATTTACATGGTCGGGATGTCGATCGTGCCAGTGAGGAAAAAGCAATATTTTCGGTCGGTACTTTCGTATCGTTTTAATTAATTTTAATTTGTTATCTTTGTTTAATTCTATATTTCCATCATTCAGATGAAGATTTTCTCTGACATGTATTCCCAAAATTTTAGAAGCTAACTTTGCTTCTTTTGCCCGAATGTCTTTCGAGCCGCGGGTGCCTAATTCTCCTTCGGTTAAATCAAGTATGCCGACTTTATATTTTAATTTTACAAGTTTTGCTATTGTTCCCGCGCATCCCAGCTCAACGTCGTCCGGGTGAGCGCCGATTGCCAATACATCAAGTTCCATTTATTATCTCTCTGATATTTTATTTAAATATAACTAAAGTGATAAAAAATAAAAAATACCTGTATAGGTTAGTTGTAAATCTTCACCATAATTTCTATATTTTGACATGCTGAATGGATTAAGTGTAACCGAGCTAACCCGTCGTATCAAAAGTGTTTTGGAAACCGACTTTTCCGATGTTGTAGTAATCGGTGAAATATCGAATTATAAGAGGCATTCTTCCGGGCATGTTTATTTTACTTTAAAAGATGAAAATGCTTCTCTGAGTGCAGTGATATGGCGCGGTCGGAATAATTATATGACTTTTACTCCTCAGGATGGTATGAAAGTAATCGCCAGAGGTGCAATAAAGGTATATGAAGTCAGGGGGTCGTACCAGCTTGATGTTGCAAATTTAAAACCTCTCGGAATAGGTGAGTTACAGATCGCTTTTGAAAATTTAAAAAAGAAACTTGCCGCTGAAGGTTTATTCTCCAACGAAGTAAAAAAAACACTTTCCGAATATCCCGATCGGATTGGTATCGTAACCTCTCCGACAGGCGCTGCGCTTCAGGATATTCTTAATATCTTATCAAGGAGATTTCCGGCCCTGGATGTAATCCTATATCCCGTAAAAGTGCAAGGAACAGGAGCTGCTGAGGAGATTGCCGAAGCCATTCGCGATTTAAATAAATACGGAAATATTGATGTTTTGATTGTTGGCAGAGGCGGGGGGTCGATTGAAGATTTATGGGCTTTTAATGAGGAGATAGTTGCACGTGCAATTTTTGATTCAAAAATACCGGTAGTGAGTGCAGTGGGGCATGAAATTGATTTCACAATTGCTGATTTTGTAGCCGACCTGCGTGCGCCAACTCCATCGGCTGCTGCGGAATTAGTGGTTAAGGATAAAAATGAGTTGATTGAAAATCTGAAAAATTTTAAGTATACTATTACGCAAAAATTACTTAATATGATATCCGATTCAAGAGATGATATACAAGGATTGATTTCAAGCTACGCTTTTAATTCTCCGATAGATTTGATTCGTCAAAATTATCAAAAAATTGACGAATTTGACAGAGTAATGCAAATTTCTATCGGCTTTAAATATCAAAGCAAGCACCAAATGATAAAAGAATTTTCAAGCAGATTAAGGTCCTTAAATCCCGTTTTAGTTTTAAAAAGGGGATACAGCATTATATACAGGGACGACAAGATAATCGATTCAGCGGATAAACTTGAAATCGGAAATTTAATAGATATCAAATTTTCAGATGGAAAAGCTGAAGCAACTGTAACAAATAAATAAATTTATGACAACAAAAAAAGTTTCGAAAACAAAATCTGATACCGCCAGTACAAAGAATTTTGAATATTATATGAACCGTTTGGAGTATATTGTCGATTCTTTAGAAAGAGGCGAAGTAACGCTTGAGGAATCCATTAAACTCTATGAAGAAGGAATCGAAATATCTAAGAATTGTCTCGAAAAATTATCCGAAGCAGAACTGAAAATAAAAAAACTCAGCAAAGATATTAACGGGAAATTAAAAATTTTAGAAGAGGTAGAAGATAATTAACACGAGGTAACAAATTAGTGAGTATGAGTACAGAATCTTATCCAATATTAAAAAATATAAATTCTCCGGGTGATTTAAGAAAATTAAATCTTAATGAAATAAAATTATTAGCGAATGAAGTACGTGATTTTTTGGTTGATAATTTATCAAAGACAGGAGGACATCTAAGCTCTAGTCTTGGTACGGTTGAATTGACTATTGCTTTGCATTATTGTTTCGATACGCCGACTGATAAACTCATTTGGGATGTCGGTCATCAAGCATATGTTCACAAGATATTAACCGGCAGGAGAGATGTGTTTCACACAATTCGGCAGTTCGGTGGTATAAGCGGATTTTTAAAACGCACCGAAAGTGAATATGATGCATTCGGGGCAGGACATGCCAGCACTGCCATATCCGCTGCACTCGGTATGGCAATCGCTCGCGACCTCTCAGAGGATAAATTTCGAGTTGTTTCAATTATCGGTGACGGTTCGATGACCGGCGGAATGGCTTTTGAAGCAATGAATAATGCCGGACTCTCCAAAAAGAATCAAATCGTTGTCCTCAACGATAACAATATGTCCATAGCGCCGAATGTATCGGCTATTTCAAATTACTTCACCGAGATAATCGCCCGTCCTGAGTATAATCGATTCAAAGCGAATGTTTGGGATCTTACAGGAAAACTCGATTCATTCGGGGACAGACTCAGGGATATCGCAGTAAGATTAGAAGAAGGTATAAAAGTTATTTTTACACCGGGAATGTTATTTGAAGCTTTCGGCTTCAGATATTTTGGTCCTTTGAACGGACATAATTTACCTAAACTTGTAAAAATATTCAATCAGGTAAAAGATTTACCAGGACCAATTCTCATCCATGTCGTTACTCAGAAGGGAAAAGGTTATAGACCTGCTGAAGAGAATTCTCAAAAATTGCATGGTGTTTCACCATTTGATAAAAAAACAGGAATATCTCCTAAACAAACAACTCCGGCGCCCTCGTACACTGAAATTGCAGGCAGAACAATTTTAGAACTTGCACAAAGAAATAAAAAAATTATCGGCATCACCGCAGCAATGCCCGACGGAACAGGTTTAGATATTCTCCAAAAAGAGATTCCCGAAAGATGTTTTGATGTCGGAATCGCCGAACAACATGCGGTCACATTCGCGTCGGGTTTAGCTACCGAAGGTTATATTCCTTTCACAACTATTTATTCAACATTTCTTCAGAGAGCATTCGATCAAATTCTCCACGATGTAGCGTTGCAGAATCTTCATGTTGTTTTTGCTATCGACAGAGGGGGAATTGTCGGAGCAGACGGTCCTACTCATCATGGTGTATTTGATCTAGCATATCTCCGCATTATACCTCACATGGTTATAATGGCGCCAAAGGATGAGAATGAATTGAGAAATATGTTTTATACAGCATCTGAATATCATGGTCCGATTGCCATCAGATATCCGCGCGGAAACGGTTTGGGTGTTCCGTTAGATAAAAATTTTAGTTTGATGGAAATCGGGAAGGGTGAAATTTTAAGAAAAGGCAAAGATGTCGCAATATTAGCTCTCGGAGTTATGGTTAGTCATTCGCTCGATGCTGCTAACGGTTTAGCCGAAGAAGGGATTCAAGCCGAAGTTATCAATATGCGTTTCGTGAAACCACTCGATAAAGTTATTTTAAAATATGTAGCAGATAATTTTTCGAAAATTGTTACAGTTGAAGACGGGTCAAAAACCGGCGGATTCGGATCGGCAATTCTTGAATATCTTACAGACGAAAAAATAAAACGTCCGGATGTTTTGAATTTAGGCATAGCTGATGAATTTGTCCCTCATGGAACTACGGAAGAGCTGTATAAGCTGCTGGAATTAGATTCAGAAGGTATTGCAAACCGAATAAAATTGTTTCTAAAAAATAAATAAAATTATTACGCTATGGAAAAATTAAAAATCGGGATTATCGGACTTGGAAAAATTGCTCAAATATTTCATTTACCGATACTCAAAAAGAATAGTGATGTAGAGATAATTGCGGCGTGCGACTCGGACAAACCTAAATCGAAATACGTCGCCGATAAGTTCGGAATAAAAAATATATATACAGCTTATGATGAGATGTTCAGCAGGGAAGACCTACAATCTGTAGTAATATGCACTCCGACTGATTCTCACAAAGAAATTGCCATCGCATCATTGGATGCCGGATTGGACGTATTTGTCGAAAAACCTATCGCGCGAACTCTTGATGAAGCTTCATCGATATTGGCAGCCGTCGAAAAAAATAAGAAAAAACTTATGGTCGGAATGAATAGTAGATTTCGTCCTGATATGATGATCCTCAAAAGCATAATCGAGGCGGGGGAATTGGGAAATATCTTCTATGCAAAAGCCGGTTGGATTAAAAAATTGCCAAGCACAAATCCATGGATTACGCGAAAAGAAAAAGCCGGAGGCGGAGTATTTATCGACCTCGGAATAAGCGCTTTAGACACTTTATTATGGACTCTCAAGTTTGCACCAATCCGCCGCGTAAACGGAATTACTTATAATCACACGACAAAAAATGTTGAAGATACATGTATAGCATTTTTTGAAACAAACGACGGTGCTTCACTATCACTTGAAGTAAGCTGGTCATTTCAATCTGATGCTGATTCTTATTATTGTGATATTTTCGGGACGAAGGGGAGTGCGCGGATCAATCCTTTGAGAATATATAAAACTATGGGGGGAAATGTTGTAAATGTAACTCCGGTTAAATCCGATACACAACACAACATAATGAAAAAAAGCTACGAGAACGAAATTAAACATTTCGTCGGTGCTGCAAGAGGATTATTTCCTGTTATTTCCACTGCCGCTGAAGCTGTGCGAAGAATGGAAATAGTCGAAGCCGTTTATAAATCTGCTAAAAAGAAAAAAGAAGTTATTCTAAAATAATTTTTATGAATAAAATTATTGCACTTCTGACAGATTTCGGTGAGCGGGATGGTTATGTTGCTGCCATGAAAGGGGTTATTTATTCGATTTCTCCTGATGCCAAAATTATCGACATCTCACACGAGATAGAATCCCATAACATTGAACAGGGAGCTTTCGTGCTTTGGAATTCGTACAACCATTTTCCTTCCGGGACTGTTTTTGCGGTAGTTGTCGATCCGGGTGTCGGATCTTCAAGAAAAATATTATGCGTTCAAACCGATAAGTATTGTTTTTTGGCTCCGGATAATGGATTGTTAAAATATGTTATTGAAACTGAAAAAAATATAAAAGTTTTTGAAATTATTGGTTCAGAATATTTACCTGAAAAAATAAGCGTAACATTCCATGGGCGGGATATCATATCTCCCATTGCCGCTCGTTTATCAAAAAATAAAAATGTTTTAAAATTCGGTAAACCTGTTAAATTAAAAAAAGAAAAAGACCTGTTCGTCAGAAATCGTTTTGAAAAAGATATCAGAGGCAAGGTAATCCATATTGATAAATTTGGAAATATAATTACAAATATTCTTATTGAAAATCCTGATTATTTTAAAAACATCAAATCAATAATTATTAATCGTAATAAAGTTACAAAATTTTACCGGACTTATTCAGAGGGAAAAGGAAGACAAGCATTTGGCTTAATCGGTAGTAAAGATTTGCTGGAGATATCTGTGAAAAATCAAAATGCAGCCAAAATACTAAAAGCAAGAACCGGTTCAATCATTCAATTGAAGGTTTGTTAGATGTCATTATCAATACATGAAAAATTCATGAAAGAATGTTTTAAATTAGCTCTCAAGGGGAAAGGTTATGTAAGTCCGAATCCTTTGGTTGGAGCTGTCGTTGTTAAAAATGATAAACTTATCGGCAAAGGATATCACAAATATTTCGGTGGACCACACGCTGAGGTGATAGCTCTTAAAGAAGCCGGAAAAAATGCAAAAAACTCAACTCTTTACGTTAATCTTGAACCATGCTCTCATTTCGGAAAAACACCGCCATGTACTGATTTGATAATTTCGTGCGGTGTTAAGGAAGTCGTAATCGCAATGAAAGATCCAAATCCGCTTGTGTGCGGAAAGGGAATTAAGCGTTTGAAAAAATCGGGGATTAATATAATCACAGGGATATTAAATCAAGAAGCCGCACTCATAAATGAAATTTTCATAAAAAATATTTCGAAAGGGCTGCCGTTTGTGGCGCTAAAAATTGCGCAAACCATAGATGGCAGAATAGCCGATCCTTCCGGTAATTCAAAATGGATTACTTCACCGGAGTCAAGAAAATATGTTCACCGCTTACGTTCGGAATACGATGCAGTTTTAGTTGGGGCAAATACTGTTAATATCGACAACCCGAAGCTTAATGTCAGATTATGGAAAGGTAGAAGTCCTAAGGTTGTAATACTCGATGGACGCCTGAACGTAAATCCCAAATCAGAAATATTTTCAGGTAATCAAATCAGGGATATTTTTGTTATTACGGCAAAATCAACATATAATAAAAAGAAAAAAGATGTTTCCCGTCTGGAAAGACTTGGTGTTACGGTAATTGCGATTAATTCAAAAGATGGAATGATTCCAATTATTACTGTCTTGAATAAAATATCAAAGCTGAATATTGCGTCGGTTTTGGTAGAAGGGGGAACAGAAATATTTTCGCAATTTTTAGAATCAGGATATTCTGATAAATTGTTTGTGTTTTCGGCACCCAAAATTCTGGGGAGCGGAAATAATTCTATTTCTTTTAAAAAGAATCGACTCATCATCAACTGCATAAATCTTCGTGATGTTTTATACAGGCAATTGGACGATGATATTTTAATGGAATCATATTTAAACTATTAAGGCATACTTATGTTTACCGGAATCGTTACTGAAATAGGGAAAATTGAATCAGTAAAAAATATTGGAAAGGGTTTAAGAATTATTGTTGCAGCGCCTGAAACTTCCAAAGAACTTCAAGTTAATGACAGCGTATCTATCAATGGAGCATGTCAGACGGTTATTAGTAAAACTAAATTTAGTTTTGAAGTCCAAGCAGTTGAAGAAACAATAAAAAAGACTACTTTCGGATTTCTTAAGAAAGGTGAGAAAGTAAATCTGGAACTTTCGATGAAGTTAAATGATAGGTTAGGCGGGCATCTTGTTTCCGGACATGTAGATTGCGTTGGGGAAATTACTGCCGTTGAATCCAGAACATTAAGTCTTTTGTTTACGATTAAAATACCGAAGGAATTCAAAAAATATGTTATCAGTGTCGGCTCGATTTCGATTGACGGAGTCAGCTTAACAATCGCCGATATTTATGATGATTTAATAACGGTTTCAATTATTCCGCATACTCTTGAAAATACGATTTTCAAATATTATAAGGTTAACAATAAAGTTAATCTGGAATTTGATTTGATCGGAAAATATATTGAGAATATGATGACCCATACTGACTCAGGAAAGAAAAAATTAACGATTGAAAAATTGATAAAATCAGGTTATTAATTTTGATACTTTCTAATCTGTTTTATTTTGCAGATTAGGAAGAATTGACCCGAAAATATAATATTCTTGATATTGTTTTAAATATTTGTTATCTTTGCAAGTAAAATTTTAAAATGGAGTATAAAAATGTTTTGGTTTTTAATCGGAATTGAAGTATTTATTGCAATTTTGTTAATAATAATTGTATTAATGCAAGCCAGCAAGGGTGGCGGATTAGCCGGTACATTCGGAGGTGCACAAATGGGGACGATGTTCGGTGTTCGCAGGACTGCTGATTTTTTAAATAAATTTACAACCGGACTCGCAATAGTTTTTATTGTATTAAGCATGGTGATTAACATGTTTTTTTTACCACGTCAAACATCTCCAGCTGAAAGCGTAATTCAAAAAGGTAAATCAGCCGTTCCACCACCGCTTCCACCGACCACCCAACCACCACAGCAATAGAATTCAGCGCCCATGGCTCAATTGGT
>CAYTID010000070.1:0-11479 GCA_964437735.1 uncultured Ignavibacteriaceae bacterium
CAAAGGTTCGTTATGCCGCTTAATTTTAATTTACACACAATTTGACATTAACTCTAAAAAATTTGAATAATATGAAAAGAATTAAACCTCCTGCTCTAAAATTAGGGGATACTATCGGAATAGTGACACCTGCGAGTCCACCTGATAATTTAGAATTATTGACAAAAGGGATCAGCTATCTTGAAAATAAGGGTTACAAAATAAAAATCGGGAAACACGTTTATGATCGATATGGATATTTGGCGGGAAGTGATATTGATCGGGCAGGTGATATCAATAATTTTTTTTCCGATAATGAAGTAAAAGCAATATTCTCGGTGAGGGGAGGCTATGGTGCCATACGATTAATTCCTCATCTCGATTTCGAGCTAATTAGAAATAATCCCAAAATATTTGTCGGTTATAGCGACATTACGGCAATCCAGATTGCGATATTTAAAAAAACCGGACTGATAACGTTTTTGGGTCCAATGCTGTCATCAGATTTTTCCAAATCAATTAATAAAGATTCAGATGATTTTTTTTGGAATTGTCTTAGTTCGCCTCTGCCTCCGGGTCCTGTCCCGGTTAAAAATAATATGAAGATAAACTACGGAGAGAAAGCTATCAAGGGAAAAATTATAGGAGGAAATTTATCTACGATTAATTCATTAATTGGTACACAATATTTTCCTGAATTAGATTCAAATACAATACTCTTGCTTGAAGATGTTAATGAAGAACCATATCGTATTGACAGATTGTTGCAGCAACTCAAATTAGCAGGAAAGATTGAGAATATTAAAGGAATTATTTTAGGTGATTTTTCAACGTGCCTTGCGCCACCCGAAAAGCAATCCTTATCATTAGATCAAATCTTCGAAGGAGTATTTAAAAACAAGACGTTTATAAAAGACTTTCATTTCGGACATGTAGATTCGCCAATTACAGTTCCGATCGGCATTGAGGCTCAATTAACAAGTTATTTTCCATTTGTTACATTCACAGAATCGGCAGTTGAATGAATTGGCGAATTAGTTAAAAGATTGGTCTTAACCAAATTGTTTAACTAATAAATTTTTTAGTTATTTATCCCAATAAAAATTTTGATTATTCTGTAAAATATCATTAAATTTGATAAGAAAAATTTTCAATCACGATTGTTTGCTTACGGTAATGGTTCGAATTTGCGAGCAATATTCTAAGCGATCGAAAATTGAACGATCTGATGTGTAATAAACAACAATTTGATGGTACAATCGAGAATATTGATATTGGTGAGACTTCATTACTAAGAGCTACAGCAGTCGTTCAATCCGGTGGTTCAATAAGGATTGCTGAAGTTATAAAAGCTGCGGATGAAAAAATCATAGCAATGGTATTAAAAGAAATACAACATTTCAAACATTAAATATAAAGAGATAAGATGAGATTATTTTCAATTTTTTCAGCCGATTTGGCAATCGATTTAGGAACTGCTAATACTTTAATTCACATGAAAGGTAAAGGAATCGTACTAAACGAGCCATCTATCGTTGCCTTTGATAGAAATACTAAAAAGATTGTAGCTATCGGAAATGAAGCACGAGAAATGCTTGGCAGAACCCATCGTGATATTCGGACTATTAGACCTATGCGGGACGGTGTGATTGCAGATTTTGAAATTGCCGAGGGGATGTTGAGGGAATTTATTAAAAAAATTCATTCAAGCTGGCTTCCGAGTAGAAGAGTTGTAATATCAGTTCCGAGCGGTGTTACAGAAGTTGAAAAGAGGGCAGTTAGAGATTCAGCTGAACATGCCGGTGCAAAGGAAGTGCATCTTCTTGCTGAACCTATGGCGGCAGCGGTTGGAATCGGACTTGATGTCGATGCCCCGGTTGGGAATATGATAGTTGATATCGGTGGTGGGACTACTGAAATTGCTGTAATAGCCTTGTCCGGTATAGTTAACGAAGAATCTGTTCGGATTGCGGGTGATGAGATGAATAATGCAATCATTCAGTTTTTTAAAAAAAATCATAATATTCTAATTGGTGAAAGAACGGCAGAAGCGATAAAATGTGAAGTTGGATCTGCAATGCCTCTAAAAGAGGAAATAACTATTCAGGTGAAAGGGAGAGATCTCGTAAATGGAATTCCAAAAACGACTGAGGCAAGTTCAATCGAAATCCGGGAAGCTTTAAATGAAGCTGTTCAACAAATAATCGACGCAATCAAATTGACCTTGGAAAAAACTCCCCCTGAACTTGCTGCAGATATTCTCGATCGGGGAATCATGCTGTCCGGCGGAGGTGCATTGTTGAAAGGACTTGATGAGCGTGTTCGCCTTGAAACAAGTTTACCTGCCCATGTTTCTGAAGACCCTCTTACTGCAGTCGTCAGGGGGACGGGTAAAGTTCTTGAAAATATTAATCACTATGCAAAAGTATTAATCAAGAGCAGAAGATATTAATCCCGGTACGATTAGTTAAATGCAAAAAATTTTTAATATTGTCAGTCAGTTAAAAGAATATGTCATACTAATTGTTCTATTGCTGATCTCAATAATTCTTTTAGCAGTTAATGATAATGCACAAATTAAAACAATACGTTCATATACACTTGTTGTGATTGGGGTAGCACAAAAAACAATGGCTGTCGTTCCGAATATCTTCGAACTCCAAAAAGAAAATGAATATTTAAGAAAAAAAAATGTAGTCCTTCTTGCAGAAGTTAGCAGGCTTCGTGAGTTGAAAAATGAAAATATCCATCTTCGGGAACTTTTGAGCTTTAAGGAAAAAAGTAACTTTGAACTCATATCCGGTGATGTAATAGCAAAATCTTTAAACCTACTCAGAAATACTATTACCCTCGACATTGGTGAGAAAGACGGTGTACGCGTAGATATGCCGATTATATCCGACAGGGGGATCGTCGGTAGAGTAATAGCACTTAGCTCTTCGTATGCGGTAGGTCAATTATTATTCAATAAAGATTTCCGAACAAGTGTAAAAATTCAAAGGAGCAGAGTTGATGGAATTCTAACTTGGGAAGGCGGAAATTTTCTTGTTGTAAGAAATGTGTCAAAAAAACAAGATGTGCAAATTGGTGATTTGGTTATAACATCAGGTTATAGTCGAATATTTCCGCCAATATATAGTGTTGGGACTGTTACTGCTATCAATGATAATCCGGCCAGTTTATTTAAGGATATTAAGGTTGTTCCACATGTCGATTTTACACGACTGGAACAAGTATTCGTAGTTAAAACATTAGTTGAATCAGAACGCGTGGAGATAGAGACGAAGGTAGATAAAAAGTGAAAAATATTCATTTGAAATACATTATTATCTCCTTCTTAATCATTCTGATGCAATCTACAATAATTCCTTTTTTTTCAATTGCTAATATCACCCCTGATTTATTGTTAATCTGGATTGTTTTTATTGGATTAAAATGTGGACAAATTCCGGGTACACTCTATGGTTTTGGAATTGGTTTAATTTTTGATTTGGTGACAGGTGGTTTTATCGGTTTATCGTCATTAAGTAAGTCAATGGGTGGATTTATAGCCGGTTATTTTTATAATGAAAATCGTACAGAAATTCTGCTAGGAAGCTATAAATTTTTGTTAATTATTTTGACCGTATCGGTTATTCATAATTTTATTTATTTTTTAATTTTCACTCAGGGGACGGAAATATCACTCTACTTCGCTCTTTTCAGAATCGGTGGGACGACTGCATTATACACAACATCAATTTCAATCATTCCGTTATTGTTCTTCGCAAGAAAATATTCATTTAAAGTATGATTGAACAAGAACAAAAACGACCTAAACAAAACATTTTATTTTTTATAATCGCGTTGATTTTTATTTTCTATTCAGGACGCCTTATTCAGCTGCAATTTCTATATCAGGAGGAATACGGGAAAATCTCTGCCGAAAATAGTATCAGAAATATTTCAATTGCACCAATCAGAGGTTATATGCACGACAGGAATGGAACGTTAGTAGTCGATAATCGTCCGTCTTATACTGTTACTGTGGTCCCGGCTCAATTTGATATGAAAAATATAAAATTACTCGCATCAATTCTATCGACCGAAGAAAATATTTTAATTGAGGCAATCGAAAAAGGGAAAAAATATAATCGTTTTGCTCCTGCGAAAGTCAAACGCGATATTGATTTTGCAACGTTATCATTGGTTGAAGAATTTCGTGAGAAAATACCGGGTATAGGATACCTGGTTGAATCTAAACGTCATTATTCAACTCAGGCAAAAGGATCGCATCTTTTTGGTTATACGAAAGAAATTTCTGAAAAACAATTACAAAGTTTTGGGGAACATTACAAACAAGGCGATATAATTGGTGCCACAGGAATTGAAGCCGCCTATGAAAAATATCTAAAAGGGACCAAAGGGGTGGAGTTCATCACGGTCGATGCATATGGAAGATTCGTCGGAAATTTCAATTATGGAAATAATGATATAGCTCCCGTTGAGGGGGATGAACTTGAACTCACAATAGATGCGGGCGTTCAGGCGTTAGCTGAATCTCTCCTTACTGATAAACGAGGAGCTGTTGTTGCTATAGACCCAACTAACGGCGGTGTTATAGCACTCGTCAGTAAACCTGATTTTGATTTGGACCTTTTCAGCGGTGTTACACCCACGAAAATATGGAACGATTTGAATACCGATCCATTGAAACCCCTCTTCAACCGTGCGACATTAACCAGCTATCCACCAGGCTCAACATACAAAATGTTAGCAGCGATAGCTGCATTGCAAGAAGGTCTTATTAACGAAAACTACAGAATCAAATGTACAGGCAGTTTTACTTATGGTAATAAAGTATTTAAGGATCTTCACGTGCATGGTTCTACAAATGTTGTTGAAGCTATTCAAAAATCCTGTAACGTATTTTTTTATCAATTAGTACTGAAAATTGGTTTAGATAAATGGTCGCACTACGGAAAAGAATTCGGTTTCGGATCACCAACGGGAATCGATATACTGGAAGAGAATTCAGGAATTCTACCATCAACTAAATACTTTGACAGACGATATGGAAAGGGGAAATGGACCCCGGGATATCTTATCAGTCTAGGCATTGGTCAGGGTGAGATGGGGGCATCGCCTATCCAATTGGCATGTTATGCGATGGCTCTTGCAAATGAAGGAATTTATTATAGTCCCAGAGTCGTTTCTTCGATTAAACAAAAAAAAACAGGACATATTACGGATATAAAAAGTCCATCCAGGAAAATAAATATCAAACCTCAGGTATGGGAAATGGTAAGAGAAGGTTTATACAAAGCAGTTAATGTCGAAGGAGGAACGGGTCGCTCCGGAAGGGTTCCGGGTATCGCAGTTGCTGGAAAAACAGGAACAGCACAAAATCCTCATGGTAAAGATCATGCCTGGTTTGTTGGTTTCGCCCCATATGAAAATCCAAAGATCGCAATTTGTGTTTTAGTAGAAAATGTAGGTTTCGGTGGAGTTTTTGCAGCCCCTGTTGCAGGTTTGTGCATCGAGCAATATTTATATGGTGATATTATAAGAAATAAAATTAATGTTCCCGTTGTTGCAGCATCCAACGAAAAAGAAACACTAATAAATGATTAACCATGATAAACTGGATAGAAGAAAATATTAATTGGGATTTGGTAATAGCCACTTTTTTATTGGTTGGGATCGGATTAGTATCGATATATTCAGCTACACAGGATGCGGGCGCTTCTGCATATTATAACAGACAATTATTATGGGGGATTGGTGGTATAATCGTAATGTTTATTACTGCATTTTTCCCGTATAGAACACTGCAAATGTTTTCATATCCGCTCTACATTGTTTCGGTGTCGCTTTTACTGGCTGTTTTAATTTTGGGTAAATCTGTAGCTGGATCAACCAGTTGGTTCGGACTGGGTGGTTTGGGCTTACAGCCCTCTGAATTCGCGAAAGCAATGAGCGTGCTTGCCGTCGCTCTGTTTTTGTCTGATAACCGAAGATATCTTCATAAATTTTCAAATCTTTTTATTACGTGTTCGATTGTTTTACTTCCCGTGTTATTGATACTTTTACAGCCTGATGTCGGAACAGCGATTATTTATATATTCATGTTGGTACCGGTTCTTTTTTGGGCGGGAGCATCTCGCACACTGATGATAGCGATAATCGGTCCAACCGTGGCAGCGGTCGCTTCATTATTCGGGATTACTCCTTTTATTTTTGTTATCGCAATTTTATTTCTGATTCTAATGCTTATCAGAGAAAATAAACTTATATCATCGCTCATATTTTCACTGACTGTTTTAATAGGAGTTTCTGTACAATTCATTTATGGTCGCCTTGCTCCATACCAACAAAAGAGAATTGATACTTTTTTAAATCCGGAGGGCGATCCTCTAGGAGCAGGATATAATGTAATTCAATCGAAGGTTGCAATCGGTTCAGGTGGTTTATTCGGGAAAGGATTTCTTGAAGGAACACAAACGCAATTAAATTTTATTCCGGCTCAGTGGACGGATTTTATTTATTGCGTACCAGCCGAAGAATTCGGATTTATCGGCGCTTTCCTGATTTTGATTTTATTTACTTATATTCTACTAAAAGGTGTTCATCTTGCCGGTATTGTCAAAAGTAAGTATGCAAGTATATTGTGTATAGGGCTAACGTCAATATTTGCCGGACATTTAATAATAAATATCGGTATGGTTTTGGGTGTTATGCCGGTGATAGGGGTCCCTCTGCCTTTCTTAAGCTATGGGGGTTCATTTTTAATAACCTCAATGTTTATGATAGGGTTGCTCCTAAACATGTACAAAAATCGTAAAGAATATTAACCAGAAAGTCAGAAAATTTATGAAAAAAAGAAAAACACCAGTTGGTTTACCAGCAAAAAAATTAAGGTGGCATTGCAACCATCAGCATCTGAAAGTTGACTCGACTGATCATGTCAAATTATCTAAAGAAATTATCGGTCAAGACAGAGCTCAACGGGCTTTACGGCTCGGTCTCGAGATGAAACATTTTGGCTATAATGTTTTTGTAACCGGTTTTTCTGGTACCGGCAGAACTACTACGATTAAACGACTTCTAAAAGAATTTCAGGATAAAAAAATCTGTTTATATGATTATTGCTATCTTTATAATTTTAATAATCCCGATCAACCGGAAATAATAAAATTAAAATCCGGTTACGGTAATCAATTGTGTGATGATATGGAGGCTTTTTTAACTGATTTAGTTAAAAATGTTCCGGCAATTCTTGAAAGTAAACGATATCAGGATGAAAGAAAAAAAATAGTAGAACATTTTCAGGAGCGACAAAGAAGTGTGTTAAAGGGTTTCGAAAAAAAAGTAAAAGATCGGGGATTCGAGATTATTCAAGTTCAGGTTGGTACACTAATGAAACCGGATATTGCACCGGTAATCGACGGTTCACCGGTGAATCTCGAACAACTTGAAGAGCTGCTTAAACAACAAAATATTACAAATGACCAAATCAAAAAAATTACCACAGACAGAAAAGAACTCGAATCCCAAATGGAAAATATAATGAGGGAGATGAAGAAAATCGAAGCTAAAGTCTCCGAGTCAATTGAGGAATTGGGAATCAAATTCGTTCTCCCTTTGATATCCGATAGAACGAAAGGAATGTCAGAAAAATATTCGTGTAAAAAGTTAAATTCTTTTCTTGCAAATCTAAAAGAAAATATTCTCGATGATTTAGGAAGGTTTATGCCGAAACAACCTCAGCAACAATTGGTTTTGGGGAATGCTGTTGAAATGACAGGTCCGGACGACTATTTAGAATTTAAAGTAAATGTAGTAGTGGATAATTCGAAAACTGAGGGCGCACCTGTTATAATTGAAACAAACCCAAAATTTAAAAATATTTTCGGTACAATCGATAGAGAAATTGACCGGTCGGGAACCTGGCGGACTGATTTTACAATGATCAAAGCCGGTTCGTTACTGACCGCAGATGGAGGTTACTTAATACTGAATGCACTCGATGCCTTAGTAGAGCCAGGAGTATGGCAGACATTGAAAAGAACTCTGAGAAATCATTTGTTAGAAATTCAACCTCCTGAAGTGGGTATAATGGGGATGTCTTCAACATTGAAACCGGAACCAATTGAGCTTGATGTTAAGGTTGTTATGATAGGTGATTTTTATATTTACTCACTTCTATATAATGCGGATGAAGATTTTAAGAAAATATTTAAAGTGAGAGCCGATTTCGAAACTGAGATTCCTAGGAACAAAGATAGTGTATCCAGCTACATTTCGTTCATAAAAATGATTTGTGAAGAGGAAAACCTACTTACGTTCAATAAATATGCAATCGGAGAAATTATTGAATTCGGTGTCAGACTTAGCGGAAGACAAAATAAATTGAGTACAAGGTTTAATATTATAGCAGATGTGGTTCGTGAATCAAATTATTGGGCTGTAAAAGATAAATCTTCAATTGTATCGGGTAAACACGTAATTCAAGCGATTGAAGAGAGAATTTTACGCGTTAATCTGATTGAGGAAAAAATTCAAGAAATGATCTTAGATGGAACTATTATGATCGATTTCAGAGGTAAAACAGTCGGTCAAGTCAATGGATTATCCGTTTATGATATGGGTGAATATTCGTTCGGAAAGCCTTCTCGAATTACCGTCACTACAGCAATGGGAAAAGCAGGTGTAATTAATATCGAAAGAGAAGCTGAGTTAAGCGGTCCTACTCATAACAAAGGTGTCTTAATTCTATCGGGTTACCTAAGAAGAATGTATGCGCAGGATAAACCTCTTGTTATGAGCGCCAGTGTTGCTTTTGAACAATCTTACAGTGGTATAGATGGCGACAGCGCATCGTCGACTGAGATATTTGCAATTTTATCAAGTTTGGCTGAGGTGCCTATACGCCAGGATATCGCAGTTACAGGTTCAGTAAATCAAAAAGGTGAAATTCAGCCGATTGGTGGAGTTAATCAAAAAATCGAAGGATTTTTTGATATATGTAAAGCGACAAATCTTACAGGGAATCAAGGAGTAATAATTCCACATAAAAATGTAAACGACTTAATGCTCAGGCACGATGTCGTCAAGGCTGTCGAATCGGGAAAGTTCAATATATATGCAATTCAATCGATAGATGAAGGTATCGAGATTCTGACGGGAATTCCTGCCGGAAAGAAAAATTCAAAGGGTGAATTTCCGAAAGATACAATCCATTTTCTTGTGGACAAAAAATTACAAAGATATGCCAAACAAATGAAAGTATCAGAATCTACTGAAAGAGAGTGAATCTTTGTTAATGAATACAAAAACCGGATTTGTCTTTCATCAAAAATTCCTTGAACACGATACAGGCCCGGGACATCCGGAAAAACCGGACAGATTGAAATTTCTCATAGAACATCTTCAACAAACGGCGCTTTGGGATAAACTTCACCATCTGATCATCGATCATGCTCCGATAAATATTATTGCAGAAGCACATTCGCTGGAGCACATAAGGCATATCAAAGAAAAATGTGAATCATTATCCGATACGAGTAATTCGGATTACGGAATTTTGGATCAAGGTGATACCATTGTGTGCAATTCATCGTTTGACGTTGCGTTACTTGCCGCTGGTGGAGTCGTAGCAGGGGTAGATTCAATTGTTACGGGTGTTTTAAAAAACGTATTCTGTGCAGTACGTCCTCCGGGTCATCATGCCGAATCAAATTCACCTATGGGATTTTGTCTTTTCAATAATGTCGCAGTGGCGGCTAAATACGCAAAAAGAAAATACGGATTAAAACGAATTTTAATTCTGGACTGGGATGTTCACCACGGAAACGGTACACAAGAAATATTTTACGACGATAATTCAGTATTTTTTATAAGTTTACACCAATATCCCTTTTATCCCGGTTCGGGAGGAAAAAACGAAAGAGGCGAAGGTAATGGCGAAGGATTTAATTTAAATATTCCGATGAGGAGTGGTAGTGGAGAAAAAGAATATTTCGATGCTTTTAGAGAAGAAATCATTCCTGTTATCGATGGCTATAATCCTGAACTGATTATTATTTCAGCAGGGTTCGATGCGCACATTGACGATCCTCTCGCTAATATTAATTTGACTGAGAACTCCTTCAGGATATTGACCGAAATGGTACTTGAAGTCGGCAATAAAAATTCCAATAACCACATACTATCGGTATTAGAAGGAGGATATAATTTAAATGCTTTGAGTAGAAGTGTGGAAACACATCTTCAGGCATTAATAAATTGTGCATAAATGGAAAAGAGAATACATGTTCGAAAAACTTAATAAAAATAGTTCCAAATATGGAGTGGGTTATATATCATTGCTTTTAGTTGCCTGGTTGTTAAAAATATTATCATATGCACTTGGTGTATATTTAGGAATAATATTTGTTTCGGCAGTCACCCCTTACTTTGACGGCAGTTCTGAATACAAGATATTAGTTCTATTCGAGAAAATTGGAGGACTTTCAAAAACTTTTTTAAGTCAACATACCCCGACCAGAATTTCCGGCTACGATATTACTAACGTAATGTTAATTGTCGGTTCGTTAATATTGAAAAGTTCATTATCCAGAAGCTCGGAAAAAATTAAAGAAAAGATATATTTAGATCGTTTTAAGAAAAATTACAAGACTTGGAAAGAACGGCAAAACATTAAATTCGGCTCGGGAATAGTCAAAGAATTGGATAAAAAATTGTACGATTTAGAACATGCAAAACCGAGAGATAGGGAAGATATCTTAAAACAATTTATTGAGACAAAGAAAAAACTTGATGTAATGGGCAGAGACATCGCGTTCTTATCTATGGATATTGTTGATTCTACGAAAATGAAAGAAGGAGAAGAGAAGGCATTTGTCGAGTACGATTTCCGGGAATTTAAAAAATTTGTCTCAGGTACATTGGCTACAAATAATTCGTTAAAGTCCGTCTGGACGCCTGATGGAGTAATGTGTGCTTTTTATCGTGTCGATGAGGCGGTAGCTGCCGCCCGGCAGGTTATTGATGGTCTTGAGAGTTTCAATAAAAATGTTAAAACAATAAAAATGGAATTTAATATCCGATGTGGCATAAATTCCGGTTTCGTTTATTACGATGATAATTTACCACTGGAAGAGATTGCGGATAGAGTAATAGATGTCGCAGGACATATTCAAAAAAAAGCATTACCCAATACAATATGTATTGCTAAACCGTCTATCGAACCGTTAACAATCAGGGAAGGCTTTATACCTACCGAAAATGTTATAGATGGATATCAAGTATATGAGTGGAAAAAAAATAGTAAAAAGTTACAATAAATTTATTGTGTTTTAAGTGCGAATTATTTAATAACTACGTACGGATTGCGGATTTGAAACAGGGAGAGAAAATATTTTGTGTGTTCAAGAAAGACAAAAGGGGAAATAATTTGAAAGTTTGTGGACGCTGCGGGGTTCGAACCTGCGACCTCCGCCTTGTAAGGGCGGCGCTC
>CAYTID010000071.1:0-11425 GCA_964437735.1 uncultured Ignavibacteriaceae bacterium
TCTTTACTTCGAGCTGCTTAGAAATAACCATTTACACAGAATTATTTACACTCCCTTTTTTACTTGTTGTATTACTGGATCAGACAATAGCTATTGTAGCAAACACGGAAATTAATACTACTTCATAATTACTAATAACCAATTATAAATTACCCCAAACCAAGAACTATTTTTATCCGCCGATGATAAGTTAACGTAGTCAGGAACAATACCGAATCTCTATAGATATTACAAATTCTTAATTATTAATTCTTAATTATTAATTCTAAATTATTAATTCCCACCAATTAATATCACCAAATGATACTCTTTTTTCACCCCATTTTTATTATATTATACACCAATAATGAAAGAAAGGAAGGATATGAATTTTGATGATAAATGTGAATTACAAAACGGCTTAATGGTATATAACGCCCTTCCGGACGACTGTTCCTCCTTGAAAATGGTCGAATGCTTGATCAATCCGCATATTCCCGACGATGTAAAGGAAGCTATAAAATTTCTGCTGGCTTATTCTGTTGATACAGGTCCCGATTCATATAAAAATATGAATGTGGAAGGTAGTTCGCCATATGCTGAATTCATGTCCAGAACATTCGCCATAACCAGACAATTTACATCTGTAAACAGGACATGACAAATTACTATTTAGAACGTTCTACGTTCATTACCAATTACCAATTACTAATGACTAATCTCATAACGCTATGAAAATCATTTCCAAATCAAAATATCTCAGCGGTCTGCAATGCGAAAAACTTTTATGGTATCATTACAACGATAAGGATTCAATTCCTCAGCCCGACCAAGCTCAGCAGGCAATTTTCGACCAGGGACATTTAGTTGGTGATTACGCCAAAAAATTATTCCCCGGAGGTATTGAAATCGAATGGGATACACTTGATTATTCTCAGACTATTGAAAGAACGCGCGAATGCTTAAAACTGCGAATACCGGTTTTCGAAGCCTCATTAATATTCGATAATGCTTATGCCCGTGCCGATATTTTAGTACCCGTTAATGAAGATAAGTGGGACCTTATTGAAGTAAAAAGCTCGACTGAAGTAAAGACCGAGAACATTTGTGATATGTCAATCCAGAAATATATCTTCGCAGGTGCCGGACTTAAAATACGTGATTGCATATTAATGCATATCAATAATAAATACGAACGGTTCGGTGACATAAACCCCGATCAATTGTTTACGTTCGCCGATAAAACGGCTCAGGTCGATGCCGGAATGAAAAACGTCCGTCCCAATCTTCAAAAAATAAGATCAATAATATCAACGAAGAGTATTCCCGATATTAAAATCGGTCCTCAATGCAAAAATCCTTATACCTGCCCTCTGATAGAAAATTGCTGGTCGTTTTTACCCGATAATAATGTGAACGATCTTTATAGATTGGGAGATAAGGCATTTGATTTAATGGACAATGGCATACTGAAAATCACCGACATACCTGAGGATTATAAATTATCCGGTACACAACGTATACAATATAATTCTCTGAAAAATAAAAATGTTTTTATCGACAAACCGGAAATCAAATTGTTTTTAAAACAATTGGTATATCCGTTATTTTTTCTCGATTTCGAAACTTTCAACACCGCCATACCTCTATTCGACAATGTACGTCCTTATCAGAATGTACCTTTTCAATTTTCCGTGCATATAATTGAAAAGGAAGGTAGTAAGCCCGTACATAAAATGTATCTTGCTGATGGGAAAAATGATCCCCGGTATGAGATCATGGAAAGTCTTATCCCTGTCTTAGGTAATAAAGGTTCCATAATAGCTTATAACGCTGCTTTTGAAAAAAATATCCTGTGTAGATTAACAGAGCTGTTCCCTCAACACTCTCAATGGTACACTGAAATTGAACAAAGAATAATAGATTTATACGCACCTTTCAGAAGTTTTCATTATTATAATCCCGTTCAGAACGGCAGCGCTTCGATTAAGGAAGTTTTGCCTGCGATAACCGGTAAAGGTTATGAGGATATGGAAATCGCCGACGGCGGCACTGCAAGTCAGGAGTTTATGCGTATTACTTTTAATGAGGTTACTCCTGAAGAGAGAGAAAGAGTCAGGAAAAATCTTGAGAAGTATTGCGAAAAGGATACTTACGGGATGATAGAGATTCTCTATAAGCTAAGAGAGATAATAATATGAAAATATGTTACACATGCGGTAACGAATTAAACAATGATGCTTGGAAATGTCCGTATTGCAACTCCGTTCAATCGGAAAAAAACCTGACTGTTCTAAAAAATAAAATTGCCAACGTAGATTTAGAAAAAGGTATGCCCGCTGTCGTCGAAGCTGTGGCAAGAATGAAATCCGAATTGATTTCATTGAAGAAAGAAGGCGTAAAACTTGTCCGGCTTATACACGGCTGGGGTTCGTCCGGAAGAGGGGGCAAGATTAAAACGGCAATTAAAAAGCATCTTGGCATTCTTAAAAGAAAAAAAATGATCTCTTCGTTCACATACGGTGATGAATATTCGGAAAATACAATAAGGGGACGTGATCTTATGTCTAAATATCCTGAACTCAAACACTCTTTAAAATCCGACACTAACAATCCCGGAATTACAATTGTGGAGATATAATGGGATTGACAACATGTGTTTCAACTACCTTCCAATAATGAAAGCTTAAATAAAAAATTTTGAAATATCATAATAAATATTGATGATACAAATGGAAATTATATATTTTAAAAAATTTGTTCTTAATAATACGATGTGAATTTTAAAAGACTACGTCCTAATAGTTGTTGAAGAATTGGTGAGGATTAATATGAATTCAAAGCTTATGTTGGGGAACAGATGTAATTCACATTAAATATTTTGGAAAAAAAACTTGATTTTTTCAAATATTTTTATAACTTAACTATTAATGTTTTCCCGGAAAGGCTAGTTGATGATTAGTGCTTATGCTGGTTCGGATATGTTATGAATTTTCGGGATGGATTTATAAGGAGTAGCGGGATACACAAACAATTATATGACCGATAGTCGGTACTGTTTTTATAAATTCTTATTGTACGAGATTTGATTGTAAATTTTTATAAGTTAATCTTACCTTATATTTATTTACCTTAAAATTGTATTTACTAAAATTATTGAAGGGATAGTTGTATCTCTCAGGATAAATTTATGACGGTAGCATAAAAAAATGTTCATCTGAAATTATTATTAATTATACAACACTCTTTATCCTAGTTTAAAAAAATATCTAATTGTATTAGAAGGAAAAATTATGAAGGAATATTACGCGGTGTTAATTGACACTGCTTCAATTCAGCAATATGTTTTTGGAAGCAGCAAACTCAAGGAAAATTTGGGAGCATCACATCTGATTAAAGACCTTTATAAAGATATACAGGTTAGTAAGGCTTGCATGCCCGATGTGGATGGGTATATCGGTGGTGGAAATGCGTTAATGTTTTTTAACAGCAAAGAAAAAGTTAATTCTTTTATAAAAGAATATAGCAGAAGATTATTAATGGATGCGCCTGGAGTTAATACTGTTTTCGCCGTGAGCGAATTACCGATTAGTGAGAGCGATTTTGAAAATAAGGATGTTTTCATGTCATTTAAAAATTCATTATTTGATCAACTTGCTACAAATAAAGGTAAATATGCTCTTAAAATAATGGTCCCTCCGCATGGTATAACGGCCGATTGTTCTCGTACGGGATTCACGATGGATATTTGGGAAGTTTCAAGCTGTAATTATATATCTTCGGTCTCATATGCTAAAATAGAAAATTCCAAAATGGCGCGAAAGAAGCTTGAGATAGATTATGATTTTGTCTATAAGGCTGGTTTAACATTCACCGATGAACTCGAACAGCTCGGAAGCAGTAAAGGTGAAGACAGTCATATTGCCATTGTTCATATTGATGGAAATGACATGGGGGAAAGATTTAAAAAATGTTCTACGCTGACAAAAATTAAGGAACTTTCTTCAGCAGTAGAAAACACTACTCAGCAGAGCTTTGTCGCGCTCCTTCAACATATTCTTGATAATTTCAATAATATAAACATTGAATTAGGACTGGATAAACAAAATAAAATAATTCCTATACGTCCCATTATTTTGGGAGGAGACGATATTACGTTCGTATGCGATGGCAGGTTAGGTATCTACTTCGCCCAAAAATTCTTAGAGAATTTCGAAAATGAAGGAAAAAAATTAATATCAGTCGACGGGAATGGTCTTTCGGCCTGTGCTGGAATCGCTATCACAAAATTAAAATATCCTTTTTATAGGGGATACAGACTGTCGGAAGAATTGTGTTCGAATGCCAAAAAAACAAGGAGAAGTAAGAACGACTCTGGTTCCTGGCTAGATTTCCATATCTCGTTCGGAGGATTTTCCGGCTCGCTTGAAGGTATTAGGAAGAAATTTAACCAGGTCCCACAAGGAGAATTATTGCTGAGACCTTATAAATTGATTGATTCTGATGATGATTACAGTTTTTCGAACATGATTAAAAATACAAGAAAATTAGCCTCATTGCCGAATTCAAAAATCAAGGAATTAAGGGAGGCAATAACACTTGGTGAAGACGTGACAAGATCTTTTATAAATCACATAAAAGCACAAAAACTGGATCTGCCATTTATTGAAAATGATAATCTGTATAGAAATAAAAAGACTCCATACTACGATATGATCGAGCTTATTGAACTGTATCCGGAATTTGCAATATAAAAAGGAGGCATAAATAATGACATACAAACTGATAATTGAACTTAAATCTGATACTTTGATAGGATCAGGTGAGGGTTACGGGGCCATAGTTGATTCTGATGTGGTATTTGATTCATTGGGTTTACCGTACATCCCAGTAAAGAGAATCAAAGGTATGGTCCGGGAATCGGCCGAAGAGGTCGAGGAAATGTGCCGTCTATCGGGCTTAAATTTATTCTCACCTAAACAAGTGGAAATGCTGTTCGGAAAACCGGGAAATGAAAAATCGGCACCGGTATATTTTTATGACCTTTACATAGTTAATTATGAGGATAACTATCAATGGTTAGAATATTTTACCTCAACCGCACCGTTTAATAATCTTTTCTCTCGCGACACTATTTTAAATTCGGTCACAAATCTTAGGAAACAAACATCTATCGAAGAAGAGGGAGTCCAAAAAGGCGTTGCTAAAGCACATTCATTAAGAACTGCAAGGGTTTTGAATCAAGGTTTGGTTTTTGAAGGAAAAATTGAAATAACCAGCTCAGATCAGAACGATGAAAGACTGCTTTCCATCGCTTGCGCGAATTTCCGCAATATGGGAACAAAGCGCAACAGAGGATTTGGTGAAATTCAATGTAAACTGGTAAGGGAAGTTGACCTATCACAAAAATACGTGCAAGAATTGGAGGCGATATGTACAGTCTGAAATATAGAATAACGCTGGAGTCGCCGGTCATTATCGCAAGGTCATCAGGCGAAAGGAATATTGTCCGTACTTTCGATTTTATTCCCGGCACAACAATACTCGGTATGTTCGCAGGGAAATATATCCAACAAAATACACTGAACGACGCTCACCTTGATCCGGTGTTTGCATCCTGGTTTCTTTCTGAAGATATAGCGTTTACGAACGGATATATTGTATCCCGGGATGCAAAGGATAATCATTGCATCAATTTTCCTGTCCCGTTTTCGATTCAGGAAGAAAAAAATAATCCCGGTATTTTATACGACCTATTTTTCATGAAAACAAATAAACAAACAAAGTCACTCAGAGGTTACTGCAGACTTAACGGTAACAAACTTATTAAGGCAGAACCG
Source organism: uncultured Ignavibacteriaceae bacterium (assembly GCA_964437735.1). Classification (GTDB taxonomy): domain Bacteria; phylum Bacteroidota; class Ignavibacteria; order UBA10030; family BY39; genus CAYTID01. Next base: position 5,820 of record CAYTID010000071.1, read on the forward strand.
AAAACATCCCTTAATTTTCACCATGCCAGAGATAAGGAGGCCGGTGCTGCTAAAGAAGGAGGCATCTTTAACTATGAATCTCTTGATAAGGATCAAATATTTGAGGGCTTCATAATATCAACGCAGGATATTTTAGAAAAATTTTATAAAGAATTTTCATCATTTACCGATTATTATATCGGCCGTTCAAAAAATTCTCAATATGGGAAAGTAAAATTCGAATTCATTGATAAAAGTCCCCAGAGATTTGAAAATATAATACCCGGTTTTAATTTTGGACAGGAAAACATCAACGGATCAGTAAGTCTTACTTTTCTGTCCGATGTTATATTGTATGATGAATATGGATATTCTGCCACGGATGAAAAAACATTGGTAAATTATCTGAAAAATAATATATCTCCCGACCTGATCCTCGAAAAAGCAATTTTCAAACCGGGTTTTGTCGAAAATTACGTATCCGTATGGAGATTAAAAAAACCGGCTGAGACATCTTTTCAGGCTGGCAGTGCATTTTTGTTAAAAAATGTGAAACGAGAAGACTATAATAAGTTATTGCTATTACAAAAAGAGGGGATAGGGGAGAGGAAAAATGAAGGTCTCGGACGCATTGTTTTCGGTTGGCAAACCAGTGGCAATCTCAATACGGAAAATTATGCAGAAGCAGAAAAAAAAAACCTTCATCAGAAATACCTGACTTCACTAGAGAGATCATACGGAAAACACTCAAGCAGTTGATAATCCGTGAGGTCAAAGTAACAGCACTTACTGATGCACAAAGATTCTTTGATGATAACAAAGAAAAACTTAAAAATGCAAAATCTTTGATAAGCCGGCTGGAGTCTTTTGTTGAAATAAGCAATGCCGAGGATGAATTCGGCGGGATGGTTTCAGCGTTGCGGAAAACCGCTACTGACAAACTCGAAAGATGGAAAATGAAAAATACAAGTTTTTTTGAATTTCTGAAAGAAAAGAGAGGCGATTATACTAAATTAATATCTTCTGAAAGTTTAAAGTATTTAGATAATGAAGATATGAAAAATGCGTATAATCCGACAAATGATAACGGTTTTTTGCCATCACTGTATAAGTATTATTATCTGGCATTTTTACCGGCCGTAAGAAAATTTATAAAAGCGGAGGAAAAGACCAGTGCATAAAGGAAAAATAATTTTAAAAGGAAAAATTGAATTATTAACCCCTCTTCTTATCGGAAGCGGAAACGGAGACCTTGCCGATATAGAAATAATTAGAGATAGCGAAGGAAAACCCTTCATTCCCGCAACATCTTTCATTGGCGTTCTAAAACATTCTATTAAACTTCCCGAAAAATATAATTCAGATTTAAATTCATTCTGGGGTTTTTCAACTCAAAAAAAATCATTTCAAAGTTCCCTGCTATGTTCGGATATTATCTGCGATAATATACCAAAGATCTCAATCAGAGACGGGGTTGCCATAGATAATAAGAATGGTATGGCAAAAAAAGGAGAAAAATATGACTTTGAAATCATCGAGCCGGGCGCTGTATTTTGTGTCAGAATGACTGTAAACATCAATGATAAAACGGAATCATTCTCTAAACAGATGGTTGCGACTATCATAGATATTCTCGAATACTCTAAACTTAAGGTTGGCGCCAAAACAACAAATGGTTTCGGAAGATTAAAATTAACAGAGCATGAAGTTTATGAGTATAAAACTAACGATAAAAAAGATGTGCTTGCCTGGTTAAAAAACGAAAATGGTTCTAAGTGTGCCCTGCCTGCTCCTATTAGGATCGAGAGTAAAAACTTTGAAGTTGATGCCTGGTTCGATATGAAAACTTCAATGATCGTTCGTTCCTACTCGGGCGATCCGTCTGCTCCCGACGCTGTTCACCTGAGGTCTGATAACAAATTTGTGCTTCCCGGAACCAGCGTAAAAGGGGCAATACGTGCCCGTGCTGAAAAAATTCTGAATACTCTTTCCGATGAACCATCGGCCAACGAAAAAATTATGCATGGGTTATTCGGGAATGTCAATAAAGACGACCGGTCTGCTATTAAAAGCAGATTATACACGGAAGAAACCTTTATTGATGGTGCGGAGGCTGAAATTCAGACTAGGATAAAGATCGACCGGTTTACAGGCGGAACAATAAAGTCTGCTCTCTTTGATACAATGCCATTGTTTGCTGATCCGAAAGAGGACGAGAAGCGGATCAATGTAAGGTTAGTAATTGAAGATTTCAAAGACTATGAAGCCGGGCTGGTTCTTTTGATTTTAAAGGATTTATGGACCGGCGATTTAGCAATTGGCGGTGAAAAAAATGTGGGACGTGGCGTATTGCGGGGAGTATCCGCTGAAATCGGATATAATAATATGAAAATAACTATACCAAATGATTTTGGAAAACTTGCTGATACGGATAAAAAAGAATTAACGGCATTCGTTGAAGCTCTTATTAAAGAGGTAGGCAATGGAAAATAAAAACTTATACAATAATGGTTTGGAAATTATTGAAACCGGTTCTGATGTCAGGTATTTAAACAATATTCACATTTCAACATTTGATGAACTTGTTGATCTGGTCAAATCTGATTATGCTGATAACGGGTACTTCATTGCTTATCTCGACTATAAAGTGATAATCGGTATGTTCGATGACGGATTTTTGATCGCAGGGAGTAATATTGCATTCGAACCCCGGTTTATACAAAAGCTGAGGATTTTCAACACGGATAAAGAATTATTTATCTGGCGGACGGGGGCAGGATTAAAAGGACGGCTGAGAACCGATGACGAAAACGGAACAGGAGCCGAAGCTGTTGATGCTCACCAGGTTTTATTCGGCACAAAAGCCGAAGTTCTTGACCAAACCACGACTCTTACGGAAGATCGGGGTACGGAAATAATTCTTCCGTTTGAGGTCTCAAATGTGGATTCAGGAAAGAACAGAGTAAAAATTAAAACCAGAAATTATATCGGCCTCAATGAATTGGGTCAGGCAGGTTATATAGATTGCAGATTTTTAGATTTTACTTTTGGAATTGATAACTTAAAATGTGGAGATAATAATGGGAAATAAACAGAAAAAGGTTGTACAACAAGCGGATTGGAAGGATTCATTAAAAACTATCGCTAAGGAAAATTTTGATATGGATGTCAAATATGATGAATCAAAAATTGATACAGAAAAAAATGTATCAATGAAATTATATATGGATCATATTTCACCGATAGAATCAAACAAAGGTGCAAAGGCTCCTTATAATTTTATACCTCTAAATGATAAAGTGGTATTTTCAGATTTTAATTCGGCAATATCAACATTTGATAAATATTATCAGAGCAATTTGACCGGATATATACAACTAAAAATAGAGACTAAAACACCCATGTATATCAGAGGTACTAAATCGGATTCTCCAGGTTTCTTCGCCCCTGTTAATGGTAAATTAAGAATTCCCGGAAGTTCGTTGCGCGGTTTGACCAGAAATATGGTTGAAATTACTTCGAACGGTAAATTTTTACAATTTGAAGATCGAAGACTTTTTTTTAGAGGGCTTGCTGATATAAGCAATCTAAGATATGATTATCAGTCCAGGATGGTTAATGTTAATGATAATTATTTTCCAATGGTCCAGGCAGGAATATTACAAAAATTAGGTCATAATAATTATGTTATATACCCGTCAAGGATGGATAATCATAATAATCAAATTTATAGGATCAATTTTGACAGTCAAAGTAGGATAGTGGCGAATTCCGGAGATACCCCATTGATTTTAGCAGAGTACCAATTTAAAGAAGTATATTTTCAACAAACTGAAGCTAAGGAACATACACATTACAGGTCGCAATTTAAAGGAGGCAAAAAAGAAAAACGTTATAAACTCAAATATGCATTATTGCAAGGTATGCGTATTCATAAAAGCGATCAGTTTCCATCAAAAGGATATATTATTTCTTCAGGTAAATTTCAAAATAAGCATATGCATTGGGTTATCAATGAACCGGATTTAAAAAATCCTATAAGAATAAATATAGGCGTGATCAATGAGTACATAAAAGATGACAACAGGAATAGCTTCTCTTTAATTAAAGAATTAAATCAAAAACAAGAAATACCATGTTTTTATATAACAAATCAGGCGGGAGACATAATTAGTTTCGGGCACACGGGGATGTTCCGGTTGGCATATCAAAACACTGTAAAAAATCACATACCCGATCAATTAAGCAATAGCTATTCATCATCTGATATTTCAGAATCTATATTCGGAAATGAGAAAAAATTTGCTGGCAGGATATTTTTTGAAGAAGCATTCGCTGAAAGCAACGCAAATATGACATTGGGTGAAAACCATCCCAAAATCCTTTCCGAACCAAAGCCAACAACATTTCAGCACTACCTTATCCAGAACTCTAGTAATGTGAAAGAATTAAAACATTATAATCCTGATTCTACAGGAAAGTTATCTTCTATAAGAGGTTATAAACAATATTGGCACAAAACAGGGAGAAATTGGATTACAACAGCTGATGAGGTGAATAAATATCCGACACAGCATACCAAAATCAATCCAGTAAAGGCGGGTGTAATATTTTCAGGGCGGATCCGTTTTGAAAATCTTTCGGAAGTTGAACTTGGGGCATTGTTATTCGCGCTCGATCTGCCGCCTGACTGCGCGCATAAAATAGGAATGGGAAAACCGCGAGGCCTCGGTTCAATACGAATCACTCCGACACTCCACCTGTCGGACCGCAAGAAAAGATATTCGGAATTGTTTAGCGAATGGTCTGAAACCTTGACCGAATCAAAAGAAGAAAATAAAACAATAATCTATTTCAAAGATAGATTTGCCGATTATGTGTTAAAACAATTGAAAGGAAATTCTCAGAACTATATTGCCCAAGATCTATGGGAGGAAGACCGGATGAAGCAATTATTCGCAATGCTCGATTTCATGAGCAAACCTGATGACACAGAAACACGTTACTTGGAATTGAAGGAATTCAAAAATCGCCCTGTGTTACCCAAACCTACGGATGTTCAAAAGAATAAAAGAGGATAAACTATGAGCCGGATTTCAATAATATTGCGGAAAATAGGACGCCTAGAATCAAACAATGATTTGCAATCCCAAAATAACAAAGGATCTGTGTGGTGGTGTAATGATACCTATTATTTCAAGGCTCACCCGGAACGACCCGTTCTGTTGTTCAGTAAGAAAAAAAATAAGTGTAATCAGTTGGTATTTTCGCATGAAAAGCATGGATCCAATAATACACAGATTGCCATAAATTTATCAAAATATAACTCAAATGTCGAATATAAGGGGATAAGTTGGCTTAATATCAGAAGGAAATTCAAATATAATTTTAAAATATTTCGCGAGCACCAAATCAGGTATTTATGTAACTTATATAATGATGATTTTGAAAAAATACAACACAAATTTAAAGAATATCATAAAATTGTATGAAAGATTATAAAAAGGTCATTGACGAAATCAAAAAGGGAAATACAATCCCTCTTTATGAAGCCCTCTGTAATGACATTTGTCCGTTGTTATGGAAAAAATATAAAGATATAATTTCAAGTTTTGCTTTTACATTGG
>CAYTID010000072.1:0-11398 GCA_964437735.1 uncultured Ignavibacteriaceae bacterium
ATATCATGTCGGTTTTCGAGTGCTATTCGACGATGAGTTGAAAAAATGTAACGATGACAACTTCATTCCTTTTATTTTTATGAGGTAACCTCTACGAAATTGTAGACCTAACATTCCCGCCTGCACGTCGGGCAGGTCCACTGAGTGTTATCCCTGACATTTTTACTGAGCGATTACAAAGGACAAATTATTTGCATTTTATCCTTGACAAAAGGATAAATATTTGATATATTATCCTTAAAAAAAGGATAAATGAGAGAACTTATTAGGCAGAAAATTGTAGATTCACTGGCATCTCCGGTACCGGATTTTACTCGTCGCGATGTACGCTTGCCTGATATCCGTGGAAAAGCAGTGGCTGTTATAGGTATGCGCCGAACAGGCAAATCCACATTTCTTTGGCAAGTTCTGAACGATCGGCTCTCACAAGGTGCTAAACGTGAGAGTTTGCTATATTTCAGTTTTGAGGATGAACGCTTAGCAGGAATCCAGTCATCCGATCTTCAAATTCTGGTTGAAGAGTATTACCGCTTGTATCCTAAATCAAGAGATAGTAATCGCGTAGTATTCTTTTTGGATGAGATCCAAGTTGTTCAGGGTTGGGAAAGCTTTGCACGTCGGTTGTTGGAAACAGAAAAAATTGAATTGTTCCTCTCTGGTTCCTCAGCACGTTTGCTTTCTCGCGAAGTAGCTACAAGTATGCGAGGTAGGGCAATTGAGACATTAGTTCATCCTTTTAGCTTTCGGGAATACCTGCGCCATCTGGGCAGAGAACCTCTGGTTGAACCAGATCGTCTGACTAAAGCGCTGCGGTCTGCCCTGGAAAAAGATTTACGTGATTACCTCTTATTCGGTGGATTTCCGGAATCTGTCGGAATTCATTCTCGTGACCATTTCGATCTTCTTAGAGGTTACGTCGATACTGCAATACTTCGTGATGTCGTGGAACGGTATGAAGTGTCACATCCTGTCGCTTTACGTTGGATGGTACGCCATCTTTTATCCAATGCCGCTGGGACATTTAGCGTTAACAAGTTCTACAATGATCTTCGTTCACAAGGGCTTCCTATAGCAAAAGGTACACTCCACGAATACCTTTCTCATCTTGCGGATGCATTTCTTGTACGAACAATCTCAATCTCCTCAAAATCAGAACGCCGACGAATGGTTAATCCTCGGAAAGTGTATCCTGTTGATACGGGATTAATTCCCGTTTTTGATCCAAGCGGTCAGCCGAATCTTGGACCTGCTCTTGAGACTTGTATAATGATAGAACTTGAACGGCGTGGTGCAGAAATTTCTTATGTCCGGAATGAAACTGGTTCCGAGGTCGATTTCCTTGTCCGTCACTCTGATGGTAGACGAGAGCTTATCCAGGTTTGCACCGATATAAATTCCCCGGATGTGCTTGATCGTGAGCTTCGAGGTTTGATTGATGCTCTCTCAGAGCTGAAAAATATAACCGCACATCTCATTCTGCTTGAACCTGAGAAATTGCCCAGTTTGCCTGATACAGTACACCTGCATTTGGCAAGTGAATGGTTGCTTACTGAACCTTCTGAAATTTAAAATATAGAATTGTGTCTACTTATGGCTGACTAAAATGTTCTCTCGAAACATGATCTTTTCGAAATCGCAATTCCCGAAGGAACTTTTTGGAATTTGGAGGAGGGCCTCCATATCATGTCGGTTTTCGAGTGCTATTCGACGATGAGTTGAAAAAATGTAACGATAACAACTTCATTCCTCTTATTTTTATGAGGTAACCTCAACTAAATTGTAGACCTAACATTCCTGCCTGCACGTCGGGCAGGTCTACTGAACGCGCTACTTGACAAATCCTAAGATTTTACTTATTTTTTATACAAGAGTTTGATATTGATTATCAATTAATGTTTGTCCTCCTCCCGGGATTTTTTTTAATCAATCTTATATAAAAATTAAATCATCAGGAGGACAAAATGGACTCGTTATTTTCCAAAACTGTTAAATCAGGAAATACTACATATTTTTTTGATGTAAGGGAGGCAAAAAATAAGTCACGTTTTATCACAATTGCCGAATCAAAAAAAGCAGCGGGTGAGGAGAAAAAATTTACACGAAGCAGTATACTTGTTTTCGACAGCAGTGCGAAAAGATTCAGAGATGCTTTGGAAGAAGCAATCCAGATAGCCGATCAAAAATAATTTTTGTTGAAATATTGCCATAAGGCATATGGGAGAAATTGCAAAATTTCCGCAAGGGAGTACTCTTTTCATTTTGTTGAAAAATCCATATTTTCACGTTATATTTGAGAAGTTAATATGATAATATACAGACATATTTTAAAAGCCCATTTACTTCCATTCCTGTTTTCACTTACGACACTAATGTTCATATTCCTTTTGCAATTTCTTATGAAATTTGTCGATGAACTGATAGGAAAAGGATTAAGTTGGCTGGTAATATTTGAACTCATTGCATTAAACCTCGCCTGGATGGTAGTACTTGCAATACCGATGGCAGTTTTGATATCAGTGCTGATGGCGTTCGGAGGATTATCATCGCAGAATGAAATTACCGCGATGAAAGCCAGCGGAATTAGTTTATACCGCATGATGTTTCCGGTAATGATTGCCGGAGTACTAATAACTTATTTCACTATCGAATTTAACGATAAAATTCTTCCCGAAGCGAATCATAAATTGAAAACATTAATGATCGACATCAGGAAAAAGAAACCTACGCTGACTTTGAATCCCGGAATGTTTTCACATGAGATATCGGGACACAGTATTTTAGTACAAAAAACTTTCGAGCATTCAAACGACCTCGAGGGTATTACAATATACGATTATACTGATCCGCAGCAGATGGTAATCGTTACTGCCGATAAGGGTAAAATTTCGTTCACATCTGATTTCAGAAAGTTAATAATGGATTTAGAGGACGGCGAAATTCATCAGATAGATTCGGAGGAAAAAAATCAATACAGGAAGATTAAATACGAAAAGCACAGAATACTTATGGATACGGAGGGTTTCTCTTTGGAGAGATCGGCTGAAGGGACTTTTCAGCGTGGTGACAGGGAACTAAATGTAAAAGCAATGAAAACTATCGTCGATAGCCTGGAAAATGAAAAAAATAAATTGTCGGCAGTGATCAACGAGTTAAGTACTAAATACATCGAAAATAATTTTGAACTTACAGATAATAAAAAGGGAATCGCTGCTGAAACCGATTCCCGGTCTATTACCGAAAAAATTTCAAGCACTCTTAATGAAGTCCGCTATCAATCGGCTTCAATAGAAAATAATTTGTCAATGATAAGATATAACGACGAAAAGATTAATGAATATCTTGTCGAGATACATAAGAAATATTCCATTCCCTTTGCTTGTATTGTTTTTGTTCTTATCGGCTCGCCTCTTGGAATAATGTCGAGACGAGGCGGTTTTGGAATATCAGCCACTTTAAGTCTGGGTTTCTTTCTGCTATATTGGGCATGTTTGATAGGCGGGGAAAAGTTAGCCGACAGGGATATTATTACACCTTTTATCGGTATGTGGAGCGCGAATATTATATTGGGAATTATGGGAGTTTATCTGATGATAAGAATCGGAAGAGAAACGACAACTATTAAATGGACTTTCTTCAGGAAGTTTATTCCAAAATTTCTTCGAGCCGGTGAGATACAGGATGAGGAAGTAAAATGAAAACTCTTGATAAATACATTATAAAACAATTTTTAGTGACTGCCGTATTTGCGATGGCTGCGATAATTATGATTTTCGTTGTCGTCGATATGATGGAAAATCTCGACGATTTTATCGATGCTGATGCAAGCGCTTTTCTGGTATTAAAATATTATCTACTTTTTATGCCTGAGATAATTAAGTTAATGATTCCCGTTGCAGTCCTGCTTTCTGCTCTCTTTACAACTGGGAGGATGTCGGCTTTGAATGAACTTACTGCTATGAAATCTTCAGGGATCAGCTTATACAGATATATGGCGCCTGTCCTACTCGTAGCTTTTCTGTTAAGTATCGGGTCGGTATATTTCAACGGTTGGGTTGTGCCGTATACAAACAAACAAAAATTTACACTTGCCCGGGAATATTTGCATAAATATTTAAGTTACATGTCGAAGTCAAACATATTTATTCAGGACACGAAGTATCGAATTCTTACCATAGGTTATTTTGACGAAATGAGAGCGACAGCACAGAGAGTTACAATAACAGATTTTTCGGACACGAATCGTGCAGTAGTAAAAGCTGTTTATAATGCCAAACAAATGGTTTGGGATGAGGAGACGCAAATCTGGACATTAATGAATGGCAATTTCAGAATATTTAAAGGTGATACCGAAGTTTTTGAAACTTACGCAATTTTAAATATCGGGAGGTTAAATTTTTCGCCACTTGATATAAGAAAAAAACAACAGCGACCCGATGAAATGGATTATTATGAACTTAAGGAATTTGTTGAAAGCCAAAAACGCGCAGGTTACGACGTTGCCAGATGGGAGGTAGATTATTACAGTAAAATATCATTTCCTTTTGCCAGTTTTATAGTTGTTCTGTTTGGGGTTCCTTTTTCTTCAATAAAACGTAGAAGCGGAGTTGGTGTCGAGTTTGGCATTGCAGTAGGCGTCAGTTTTGTCTATATGATTTTCCTTAAAACCAGTCAGGCATTCGGATACAATGGCGACCTACCCCCGCTGTTAACTGCATGGCTGGCAAATATTCTTTTCCTTGCTGCGGGTGTTTATAATTTGATCAAAATTCCAAAGTAAATTGATGTGATTCAAGACACAGATAGAAAAAATTATGAATGATATTAAGAGACGTACTCTTGTTACTTTTGGGCTGATGATCTGGTAAAAGTCATTTGTCAAGTCTTTTAAATCCAAAAAGTTAAAATATTTACCTTCATTGTGACGGATATCACCTAAAATATGTTTAAATTTCCTGAATTTGTTAATGATGTATGCTCATAATTACAAAAATTTAAAAAAACTTCTTGACAGTGTGTATTAGCATTGTTATATTACCATTGAAGTTAAAAATGAGTTCATTAAAAAACATCATAAACAATTAGAAAGGGTGACAAAATGAAAAAATTATTACTTATCTTAACCTTATTAATAATCTCATCTGGATTATTATTATCTCAAAATACCTGGCAAGGTGGACATGCTCAGGGACCAACAGACTGGTTTGTTAAACAAAATTGGAGTTTAAATACTGTCCCAGTCGCCGGCGACATTGTTGTAATTCCTTCTGGACGATCGGCTTATCCTGTTCTTACAGCAGCAGGGGCAGTCTGTAATAATCTTACTGTTCAAGCTGGTGCAACACTCGCAATGGGAAATTTCACACTTAATGTCGCAAACAACGCAACAATCAGCGGTACAATAAGCTACGGTACAGGACGAATGGTTGTGGTAAATACATTAACGAGAAACAATATCAGTGGTACAGGAATCAGACACCTATTTTCAGCAAATAACTTTATTAATATTATAAATGGTGGGATAAATAGTATCATTATTAAAGAATATCCAAACACTACACCACCAAACGTTCCTGGCTATGATCCTTCGTACGCAGTCAATCGTTATTATGAAGTTATGGATGTCCTAGGTGGAGGAACAGCAACTCTGAGATTTGATTATTTGTTGAGCGAAAAAGGTACATCATTAGCTCCAGAATTTGGAAAAGTATGGAGGTATATGGGATCTGAAATAGGTTGGATGAATGATTTAACACAAGGATTGGCTGCAAATTATTATACAGAATTTCTTGATGAATTCGGGGCTTCGGATCTGAAAAAAATATATGCAATCGCTGGTGATGAAGGTGCCCTACCTGTCCAACTTGCCTCTTTCACAGGTCAATTTGTTTCCAACACAAGTGTTGAGCTTGAATGGATGACAATCAGTGAAACAAAAAACTATGGTTTCTACGTTGAAAAATTTGATGCGTCAGTGAATGATTTTGTAACAATCAGTTCTAGCTTCCGTCCCGGTGCAGGAACTACACTTACGCCTCAACATTACAATTGGAATGATGATGATGCAGTGAATCCATCCGAAGAATATCGTCTGAAACAAGTCGATACCGACGGATTAATACACTACTCAAATTCAATCGTTGTCACTAAAAATCCTACAGGTGTCAGGGACGGAGAAACCGCACCAGCAGTGTTCGCACTAAATCAGAATTATCCTAATCCGTTCAATCCGTCAACAAAGATAAGCTTCAGTCTTGTAAAAGACGGCTATACAACGTTGAAAGTATATAATTTGATCGGACGGGAAGTTGCAACATTGTTCAGCGGAAATGCAGAAGCCGGTCGTATGTTTGTAGTCAATTTTGATGCTTCCAGCTTGAACAGCGGTGTATATTTCTACAAACTGCAAAATGGCAGTAACACAGAAGTGAAAAAATTAACCTTAATGAAGTAATATTGCTCACATTCTTTATAACCCTGCCTCTGAAATACGGGGCAGGGTTTTTTTTTCTACTGAATGTTATTCAAAATCAATAATATTTTGTTTTCAACACAATTTTTAGTATTATGGGGAGGCATTATTAGATATTTTTAAATTATTTATAGGATTTGTAATGAAGTACCGTCTCCCGAGTATGCTCTTATGTATAATAACGTCAATTTTTCTAATATCCACCATAAGTTTATCCCAATCGATTCCATATAATTTTTATTTCGGGAACACACACTCCCATACTTGGTATTCAGATGGGAATGTGGACAAAGATAAATCTACATATCCAGCGCCTGTTGCAAAGGCGATAGAGTATGGCAGAACTATAGCAACTAATTTAGATTGGCTCGCTATCACCGACCACAATCACAACGAAGGTTTAAATATGACGATGCCCCTATGGTTAGCCGGGGTCGCAGAAGCGGATACAGCAAATAAGGATGGTATTTTTGTAGGATTTTTCGGTCAGGAATGGGGAACAATCAGCACAGGGGGACATGTACTGATTCTCGGAACAAATAAATTATTCGGCTGGAACACAAATTTGTACGATGTATATGTAGCTAAGGGAGATTATGCAAATTTATGGAGCAGGGTGGCTCAACAAAACGGATTTTGTTATCTGGCGCACCCGAGCAGCACTGATTTCGGTAATCTTGTCGCAAATCCATATAATGCTGCCATTGATAATATAATTCAGGGCGTTGCACTAAAAAGTGGTCCGGCTTTTTCTACGAATATCACACAAACTAATCCTTCGAGTTCAACATATGAATCATATTATCACAGTCTGCTAAGAGTTGGTTATCATGTTGCACCGAGCGCTGAACAGGATAATCATTATACAAATTTCGGTATGTCGAACCAGCAAAGAACGGTTGTTCTTGCCCAATCACTTACAAGAGAAAATATACTTAGCTCTTTAAGAAACCGCAGAGCTTACGCATCGGAAGATAATAACATTAAAGTTAGATTTGAAGTTGAACAACAATTAATGGGAGATATATTTTCTGTCGAAAGTCCTTTTCAAATAAGAGTTAAAATATCCGACGCTACTCCAAATGATAATGTATCAAGAATAGAAATACGGCATGGAATCCCGGGGTCGGGTGTGAATCCTACCGTTTTGGTATCCGCAACTAATGTTGATTCTCTTATCTACACTGTAAATCAGGCACACGGAACTACATATTACTATTATGTTTATGTTATACAAGCCGACGGACATAAAATTTGGACTGCTCCGATGTGGATATCATCTAACACTGCAACAGATGTGGCCGAGATAAACGGAATTCCTCAGGAATTTATGTTAAAGCAAAATTATCCGAATCCGTTTAATCCATTGACAATTGTAAATTTCCAATTGCCAATTGGCAATCTTACAACATTAAAGGTGTATAATGTTTTAGGTATTGAGGTTGCAACTTTGGTTGATGAATTTAAGGAAGCCGGATTTCATGAAGTAAGTTGGGATGCGTCGGATATTGCAAATGGCGTTTACTATTATCAGCTCAGGTCTGCAAATTATACACAAACCCGGAAAATGGTTTTAATCAAATAAAAAACATGATTAGATTATGAAAATTTATTTTATAATTTTTATAATTTTACAATTTAGTTTTCCTCTTCTCGGGCAAGTCCCGTTTAATCTTACTCCTAATTGGATATCAACCGATATTTCAAATTATACGACCGGCGCTGCCTGGGCGGATATCAATAAAGACGGATGGTTAGATCTCGTGGTTGCCAATGGTAACGATATGGCTCGACAGCGTGTCGCTGTATATCTTAATAATGGTGGCGGACAGTTACCATTAACTCCTAACTGGCAATCAACCGACATAGATTATAATGGTCATTTATCTGTGGGTGATGTAAATTATGATGGATACATAGATGTTGCTGTTTCCGTTTATATAGGTGCAGCAGGATTTAGTCAAAAAGGGAAAGTAAAATTATATATTAATCAAAGTGGCGCCTTAGAAGCTCTCCCTTCCTGGGTATCAAAGGATTCCATGTACACTTTTAGTTGTGCTTTTGGAGATGCTGATGGCGATGGCGATTTAGACCTTGCCGTTGCTTGCGGAGAATCATACTATAACAAACCCGAGTTTAACAGAATTTATTACAATAACAGCGGACGGCTTGATTCACTTCCCGGCTGGAAAAACAATCAAACCGGCTACAGTTATGATGTCGGCTGGGGTGATTTTGATAACGACGGGAAACTTGATCTGGTATTTGTAAATGAAAAAGCGCCAAACAGGATGTATAAAAATTACGGTGATTCTATATCTACAATACCGATGTGGAATTCAACCGATGCCAGCCAGTATGCAAATTCTTTGTTCATCGCTGATATAAACAAAGACGGCTTTCTGGACCTCGCGGTTTCCGACAATAATCAGTTGGGCGGAACGGGAAAATTTAAAATTTACAGAAACACGGCTGGAACTCTAAATCCAACTCCTTTCTGGGGTTCAAATTTTTCAGGATATGGCTCAGGGATAACTCTCGTTGACGTAAATAACGATGGTTTTAAGGACTTGATTACAGGAGGTTGGTGGCAGCCATGTCGCATATATTTAAACAATAACGGTGCGTTTAATCAAAATCCCGAATGGACGTCAACATCAACAAGTGTCGTTGAGGCTATAATATTTAGTGATTTTGATAATGACGGTCTGGATACTCTTACGATTCATTTCATCGGGAATGGAATGAAACAATTGTATTATATGCCTCGTTCCCCGTTACATAAAATTATCCAAATACGCTCCGGGAATGATACAATACCTCCGACACAATATTGTTTTGACCTTGAAAACGGCTGGATAAGTTTAAAGAATTCTCCTCCGAATGGTATTGCATTATATTTTGATATTGTTGTATCACGCGATCTTGATTTTGCAATTAGTAATTGGGATAATAACAAGGGAAATTATTTATTTATAAATAACACTCCGCCTGTCAATGTTGGGCAAGGTGATGAATTCCCCGATGAATTCTGCTTATATCAAAATTATCCTAACCCGTTTAATCCGATGACAATTGTAAATTTTCAATTGCCAATTGGCAATCTTACAACACTAAAGGTATATAATGTTTTAGGTATTGAGGTCGCAACTTTGGTTGATGAATTTAAAGAAGCCGGATTTCATGAAGTAATTTGGGATGCGTCAAATATGCCGAGCGGAATTTATGTGTACAGACTAAACGCAAGCAGTTTTACCGATGTGAAAAAGATGCTGCTGGTGAAATAGTTTTTTCAGTTAATTCTAAAATTGCTGTTAGTTTTTTACACCCGATTTTATTATTTTCAATTTGTAAAATTAAAAACAAAAATTGTCGCAGCAGGAAAATATTACAGAAACATTGATAAGAAGAATTATATTAGCATTATTGCCATTCCTAGCACCAATATATGCAGCAGCACACAACATCTCAGGATATGTACAATCAGTGCCATCAATGACACCAGCAAATGCAGGAATACATTTCAAAAATCTGTCTAATGATGAAAAATATTCTGTATTTACAGATATAAACGGAAACTTCAACATAAACATACCACCAGGCACATATGAAAAGAACATACAATCAATAGACCACAGAAGATACCAAGACACAATGATAATCAATAAAGATACATCAATGCTCATCCAAATGATCAAGCCAAGAACAGCAACATCAACATACTTCAACGACGATCTAGAAGTAGCAAACTGCCTGTTAGGAGGATATGAGAGAAGAACAACAGGAATAGCAGGCACTCTCAAATGGCGTCCTGAACATATGCCTATACGTTTCAGTACAGATCCTAATAATCCTATACCTATCAGCACCCCTCATAGAGCAAGATTAGATACAGCATTGGCTGACCTATTTGCAAAAAGCAGCGGAACAGCAAGATTTCGCGAAGCAGAAAATGATAGCATAGTCAATGTATTATTCAAATACCTCCCAAGAATGCAGATGCCAGGAAGACATTCTGGATGGACCATAGTAGATGAATTCTTTCCTGATCTGACTCCTAAGCATATGACTGTACTAATAGCAAAAGACCAACCATATGTTATTGGTAATGATTTTTGCAGGGAAC
Organism: uncultured Ignavibacteriaceae bacterium; assembly: GCA_964437735.1. GTDB lineage: Bacteria > Bacteroidota > Ignavibacteria > UBA10030 > BY39 > CAYTID01. The sequence continues at coordinate 10,596 of CAYTID010000072.1, forward strand.
TCGGAAGGGTATTACGATTGTATAATACAGTACCAGATGAAACATTCATAATGTACATACCAGGTGCCCCTTATGCTCAGCGTTTTCATCCTGATGAGGGCAATGCAATAGAATTAATATATAAGTTGAAATTGCATACTGATACAAGGAAATATAAGCCATTCAAAGACACAACAACCACAAATATTAAAGGAGAAAAAGAAATACCAGAAGAACACAAAATTTATCAAAATTATCCTAACCCATTCAATCCATTGACAATTGTAAATTTTCAATTGCCGATTGGAAATTATACAACACTCAAGGTATTCAATCTTTTAGGGAGTGAAGTTGCAACTCTGGTTGATGAATTTAAGGAAGCCGGATTTCATGAAGTAATTTGGGATGCGTCAGATGTTGCAAATGGCGTTTACTATTATCAGCTCAGGTCTGGTGATTATACAAAAACCCGGAAAATGGTTCTCATCAAATAATTAAATTCTCAGTAAATTAACTTTCCCTGTCGATAATCTTTAAATCCATTATGTTATTCAGAGAGAAATTCCTGATGGTTTTTTCGGAAAGGGATAAGGCTTCGAAATAATTTATTTTTTTTTCGTTTACAATTATTTTAGGTATCACAATTTCTTCTTGAAATTCACGCGCATACGGAGAATATAATTTAATCCACAAATTTGACCGGGTCTCGGCAGCATCATTAATAATCCCAATTCTAATATTTGACAAACGATTGGATAAATCAGGACTTAAAATCTCATTTAAGCGTGATATTCCATGAGCTTTAAATATGCTGAGAATTGTGT
>CAYTID010000073.1:0-11398 GCA_964437735.1 uncultured Ignavibacteriaceae bacterium
GGTAATAATGATTTCAGGACACGGAACAATCGAAACTGCCGTTGAGGCAACAAAATTGGGAGCTTACGATTTTTTGACAAAGCCTTTGGACAGGGATAAATTACTTATCACACTTAAAAATGCATTAGAGCATAAAAAATTATCCATAGAAATAGAACATATAAAACATAAGTTAGATGAAAAGGAAAATATTTTAGGTGATAGTGTAAAAATTAAAGAAATTCTGGATATCATCGAACGGATTGCGCCGACCGACTCGCGAGTATTAATAACCGGTGAGAACGGTACCGGCAAAGAGCTTGTTGCAAAGGCAATTCATAAAAAAAGTAAACGCAGCGGCAAAGCGATGATCGAGGTGAATTGTGCCGCAATCCCGACTGAATTGATCGAATCTGAACTTTTCGGACACGAAAGGGGATCGTTTACCGGGGCAACCGTTCAACGGATAGGAAAATTTGAACAGGCAGATGAAGGGACAATTTTTCTTGATGAGATCGGCGATATGAGCCTGGCGGCACAAGCGAAAGTGCTGAGAACTCTCGAGGAAGGAAAACTCGAACGTGTCGGCGGTAACCGATTGATACCGGTAGATGTCAGGGTAATTGCAGCTACGAATAAAAATCTTTCCGACGAAATAAAAAAAGGAAATTTCAGGGAAGATTTGTATCACAGGTTGAACGTCATACCAATCAATGTTCCGCCGCTGCGTGAGAGACGCACCGATATACCTGTGTTATTAAAGAGTTTTACTGAAGACATTTGTTTAAAAAACGGAATCGCTCCAAAAAATTTTTCCGAAAAAGCAATCAATTATCTCAAAGGACTTGAATGGAGCGGAAATGTCAGGGAGCTGAGAAACATAGTTGAGCGATTGGTAATAATGTCCCGAAGCAATACTGTGGATATCGACACGTTTGAACCCGTAGGATTGAACCAAGGGTCAGAGATTGACGACGTCCTGTTAACAAGTGAATCATTTCAGGATTTTAAAGATAAATCTGAGGCGATATACATCAAACGCCAGCTGGAATTGCACAATTGGAACATCAGCAAAACTGCTGAAGCCATCGGGATTGAAAGAAGTCATCTTTACAATAAAATTAATAAGTACGGATTAGAAAGAAAGAGCGATCCGGGAATATCTTGATATCGATAAAAATTCGGTAATAGTTATTTACCGAATCCGTTATAGCGCAACACCATCATAGTAATATCATCTCCCTGCGGCATACCATCGGTAAATGATTTTAAGTGATCCAAAATGCACTCAGTTACCTGTTCCGGAGAACTACCGTTAATATTTTTCAAACAGTCGGTCAATCTCAAGTCTCCATAAAATGCATTATGATTATCGCGAGCCTCTGTTACTCCGTCGGTATATAAGAAAATACTATCTCCCGGATTCAAATTATTTTTTTCGATATTATACTCAACACTATCGAGCAATCCAAGTAAAAGTCCCCCCTCTTTGCCTAATTGCTCGTAGCTTCCATTTGCTCTTAACAAATACGGAAAACAATGTCCTCCGTTACTGTAGTGAAATTCTCCCGATGGTATGTCGAGAATACCGTAAAATACCGTAACAAATTTTGAGTTTTCTGATTCTGGTAACAACAGTCGATTGAGTTTATTCAGACATTCGGCAGGATTGGCTACCTGACATGCGGTGACTTTAAGTAGAGTTCTGCACATCGCCATAAATATTGCCGCCGGTATACCTTTACCCTCAACGTCTCCTATCACTAAACCAAGCTTGTTTTCATCGAGCATGAAAAAATCATAAAAATCACCTCCGATTTTTTTTGCCGGAACCATTCGAGCATATAGATCAAACTGATTTCTTTCCGGGAATGGGGGGAAGTTACGGGGAAGAATTTTATTTTGTATCTGCGCAGCAAGGTTTAGTTCATGCTCAACCGCAGTCAATTCCTTTTGTATACGTAACGAATCTTGGATTAATAAGAGCTCTCCAAAGGTTCTATCGATAGTTAATTGCAAATCGGTAAAATCAATCGGCTTCATTACAAAATCAAAGGCACCGTAATTCATAGCTTTTCGTATATTTTCCATATCGCCGTAAGCCGTTACAATAATTGTTTTTATCAGTTGATTATCCAACTTTTTAATTTTTTGAAGAAGTGTAAAACCATCCATAATCGGCATATTAATATCCGATAAAATTATATTGATGTCGGTGTACTTAACAATTTTATTGAATGCTTCTTCCCCGTTTTGGGCAAATTCGAGTATGTATTTTTTATCCTGAATTTGTTTGCGAAATTTATTTTTCACAAGCAATTCCATATCTGCTTCGTCGTCAACTACCAATAGTTTGATAGGACTTGCAGGTATTTGGTTGATTTTTTTAACCATAAGTTTATTTTAACTCTGATTAATGCTTGTTTCAAAGGTAACACCATTTTTAGGTAGAAAAATCACGAACTCAGTAAATTCTCCTTCTTTGGAACTTACTTTAATGTCGCCTTTATGCCCACTGACTATTGTTTCATAACTTAAAGACAAACCAAGACCGGTTCCGACACCTGGCGGTTTTGTTGTAAAAAATGGATTAAAAATTTTATCCATAATTGTTTCGGGAATACCAGTACCGTTATCTTTTATGGATATTTCAACTTTATCATCCAGATCTTTAGTTTTAACCGTTACAACCGGTTCAAAACCGTTATGTTTTATTTTTTTCATTTCGTAAGCAGCATAGCATGCATTCTGAACAATGTTTAAAATAGCCCGGCAAATATTTTGAGGCACAACGTTTATTTTACCGATTGTCTGATCATAATCGGTGTCTATTCGCACAAAAATATTTTTATTTTGTGTTCTAAAACCCTGATATGCCAGATTTGCATATTCTGAAATTAAAGAATTTATATCCGTTAACCTGGGCTCGCCGGGTTTACCCCGTGAATGTAAAAGCATACCTTTGATAATACTGTCGGCACGGTTTCCGTGTTCATTAATTTTCTTGACGGTCTGTTCCAATTCAAATAAAACCGAATCGATTGATTTACACGATTCAGAATCAAGGGACTTTTTCTGTTTATTTATTTCACGCTGTAAATCATCTATCAGGCCGACTGATGATTCAGCAAAATTTGTAATAAAGTTTAGAGGATTCTTTATCTCGTGTGCAACTCCGGTAGTAATTTGACTGAGTGAAAGCATCTTTTCAGAAAATATCAATTGATTTTGAGTTTCATGGAGTTCCTTCAATGCATATTCAGCCTGGTTACGGGATTGCTGAGCCTTTATCAGAGCTGTTTCTGTTTTTTCTTTTTCGTTTTGTATCATTTGTGTTTTTTCTCTGACAATTTTTTCCAGATCAACCTGCTGCGTCTTCAGCTGTCGCACTCTGAGTGCGTAAATCCCGGGTCCGATGAAAATAAACGCAAACAAACATAAGGCGATAAACCAGGACTGCTGATAAAAAAACGGTTCCAGAGTAAAATTAAAAGCTGCCCCTGCGCTGTTCCACACTCCATCGCTATTTGATGCCGTTACCATAAATTTATAATTCCCGGGCGGAATGTGTGTATAATATGCAACCCGTCGTGTACCTGCATTTATCCAATCATTATCGAATCCTTCCAGTTTATATTTGTAAAAAACTTTCTCCGGACCAATAAATGTGATTCCCGCATAATGGAATTCAAATTTCTCGCTACCCGGGGATAAATTCAGTTCACCTGAAGTATTTTTTAATTCATTATTTACGATGAACTGTTCAATTACTACCGGCGGCGGAATCAAATTAATTTCGATATTCCGGGAATCAATAATTGCAACTCCCTTTACAGTCGCAAAACATAATTGACCCGATTTGGTTTTCCATGCTGAGGGCTGAACGCCCCCATTGCATTCCCTGCTTTTCATACCATCGGTTGTACCATACGAAATTGACTTTATCGATGAAATTTTCCCGTCGGCAAAATCGTTGAGATCTTTCTTACCCACACGGTAAATTCCTTTATTACAACTCATCCATAAATTTTCCCGTCCATCCTCTAAAATTACATAAACATTATAATCAAAAAGTCCGTTATCGGGATTATATTTTGTAAATTTATCTCCCTTAAGTCTGTTTAATCCGCCTCCGGCCGTTCCTATCCACAAAGAACTATCGCTATCTTCGTATAAAGCAAATATATAATTACTCGATAATCCATCCGAAGCATCATAATTAGTAAATTTCCCGTCGGTAAACCGACTTAAACCCTTATTCGTACCAATCCAAATATTATTTTGCCTATCTTCATATATTACATATATAGTGTTGCTGATTAATCCGTCTTTCTTAAAAAAACTTTCGAATCTTCCGTTTATTAATCGACTTAAACCATTGCGCGTTCCAATCCATAAATTTCCTTTATTATCTTCGGTGAGGGCTGTAATATTTTTATTTGCTATTCCGTCTTTTATTGAATGGTTCTTAAAATTTCCATTATTAAATTCGTATAAACCATTCGAAGTACCAATCCATAAATTTTTATTTCGATCTTCCAAAATCGGTCCGATAGTATTGGCTGATATTCCACTTTCAGTTTTAAATACTTTAATTTTCCCGGATTTATATCTGCTTAAGCTGCCATTTACAGTCCCGATCCAAAGGAAACCATCCGAGTCTTCATAAACTGTATTTACCATATTATGCGAAAGTCCGTCTTTAACGGTAATAGTCTCAAATTTCGCATCCCTTAATCTGGTTAATCCTCCCCCGTATGTTCCGAACCAAAGATTACCCTCCCGATCCTCAAGAACTGACTTCACATTGTTTTCGGATAGACCGTTTTGAGTTGAAAATATTTCAAACTTTCCGTTTTTAAACCTTTGTATTCCCTTGCCGTCTGTGATGATCCACAGATTATTATCTTTGTCCTCGAAAATCTTTCTGACACTATTATCAGTATTTTGATTTTTATAGACGGTAAACTTTCCGTTTTGAAATTTATTTATACCATCGCTTGTCCCGAACCAGAGATTCCCTCTTTTATCCTGATAAACATCTGTAACAGTATTGTGCGATAAACCATTTATTTTTGTATAGGTGATTATTTTTCCATCTTTGTAATAATTTAAACCCCTTGCGGTCGGTATCCATAGCCCTTTATTGTTATCTTCATATACACGCCCTACTGAATCACTCGCAAGCCCATTTTCAGAATTTAACTTTTTAAATATCCCGCCTTCGTAATATCCCAATCCCCGACGTGACGACATCCAAAGCACGTCATTGTTATCTACAAAAAGCGACGTGATGGAGTCAGAAACTAAGCCGTTGTCGCTTGTAAAAGTTTCGAATGTTTCACCGTTAAAACGGCTTAATCCCTTTTGTGTCGATATCCATATATTGTTTTGATTATCGTGTGTAAGAGCTAATATTGTGTTGCTCGGCAGTTCACTATTAGTATATGTGCGGAATTTCCCATCCTTCAGGCGTGTTATCCCGACATTGTCAATCGTCCGAATCCAAATACTCCCTTCTTTGTCTTCATGCAGATTGATGATATGATGACTTAGCAGTTCTTTTGTGTTGCTTCTGTCAAAAACGGTAAACTTTAAACCATCAAAGCGAACCAGTCCATCCTGTGTTGCGAACCAAATATAACCTTCACGAGTTTGAATAATTGATTCAACAGAATTTTGCGGCAATCCGTTATCTGTTGAATATATTTCACAAATGTATTGATGTATATTTTTATCCGGATCGAGTGAAAACGCATCCCGGTTTAAAGTTATCAAACTTAAAGAACATGACAAAATCAAAAGCGCAATTTTTTTTAATTTGAATTGCCTTATATATAATAACATTTTTCATTTTTCTATTCATTGATAAAATCAAATAAAACAATCTCCAATCAAGATACAACACATAAATATGTAGTTATAGATTTTTTTTTGAATGGAATAGATTTCACCATTTTCGGTGTAATTTCATAACAATAGTGGATATTAATTTATTAGGCAACATTCTGACCATAAATACAAAAAATTTATTTATTATCCCTTGAATTGCCACAGTTTTCCTTATCATCAGCGATTTTATTCCATACATTGCGAATTCCTCTGAACTTGAAAACCTGAGTAATTTCATTAATCTTGAATCGTGAATACCCGCTGTTTTTTGAAATTCGGAAACTGTCGGTCCCGGACATAAAGCCGTCACACTTACCCCGGTTCCGTGTAATTCTTTTGATATGGCTTCTGAAAAAGATTGAACATACGCTTTGGACGCATAATAAACTGCCATTAGGGGCCCGGGCTGAAATGCGGCAATGGAGGATACATTTAATATCTTTCCACTTCCTCTTTCGGCCATATCTTGAACAAATAGTTTTGTCATGTGGGTTAATGCAAGAATGTTTACGCATGTAATATTTTTTTCGCATTCCCAGTTGTTCTCATAGAACAAACCTGATGTCCCCAAGCCTGCGTTGTTAATCAATATTTCAACCTGCACATTAGCTTCTTTCAACTCCTTGTAAATTTCTTCGGAAGCTTCCATTCTTGCTAAATCTTTTATAATGATTTTTACTTTAATTCCATATTCTTTTTCCAGATCAACTTTCAGATTATTAAGTATCTCAGTACTTCTCGCCACTAAAATCAAGTTAAAACCCTTGCGGGCAAATAATTTTGCAAACTCGTAACCGATACCGCTCGATGCTCCTGTTATTAATACGTTCTTAGTTTTCATTAACTTGTTCTATCCTATTTAAATGTTATTGCAAATACTATCGTCTGTTTCGCGATGATAAATATATGTCTGAAAATTAACTTTTGTTACGATAAATTTTTCTTTTACCCGCTCGAAAAATTCATACTCTTCGCTGTAATCCAGGTTGGTAAATCCTTCCATTTTTATAAAAACCTTACGCTTGCCGAAAAAAGTGCCGCCGATAATACACTCGGAGAGATGAATCAGATTATTCATATTGTTTCTGTCCTTAACGAAAGGATTTCCGGTTATTTCAACACCTCCGTGCAACAAATCTGTTCCCCGATTATTTTCTAAATATTTTACCCTTAATGCAATATGGTCCGGCTTGTATTCGTCATCGCTATCGAGAAAGGTAATAAATTTTCCGACTGACGCTTGAATGGCGGAATTTCTCGACAACGGAGCATTACGATTTTTATGCTTTATATATTTAATGCTATCATATTTATTCAAATAAGAATTAACAATATTAAAAGTATTGTCGGTGCTTCCGTCATCGACGATAATTAATTCCCAGAATTTATAACTCTGATCTAAAACCGACTCAATACTTCGTTCAAGAAATTTTGCCCTGTTATAAGCTGGCATAATTACCGAAACTATAGGATGGAAATGTTTATATATTTTTATCATTACATCTCAATCCGGTCAACCTTAGATGCCAGAATAAAATCGTTGATTGATAATCCTCCGATTGCATGAGTAGAGAGAATTATTTTTACTTTATTCCATCCGTGAAGCAATATGTCGGGATGGTGTCCTTCCTCTTCAGCTATTATCCCTATTTTGTTTATAAAATCCAAAGCTGATTGAAAATCGTTCATAACAAAATTCTTTTCTATAGATTTATTTTCAACTACTTCCCAATTATTTATCATTTCAAGATATTTGATAAATTCTTCCGGTTTCAAAGGATCGACACCGCCTTCACAAGGGGCACATTTTTTTAAGTGTAAATTTTCCATGATTTTCCTGTTTAAAAAGGATAACTGAATTTTACACGATTAAATTCCGGAACTTCAAAAAAAAGTTACCAGGAAAGTCTCTTTCTGATTGTTTCGAACAATAAAATGCCCGCTGCAACAGAAGCGTTTAGCGAACCGGTTTTACCGAACATCGGAATCTTTACAAGAAAATCACATTTCTCTTTAACAAGCCGCCTGATCCCGTATCCTTCACTCCCGATAACTATACCGATCGGTATATTGTAATCGATATCATAAAAATTTTTCTGAGCTTCACCGTCAGCCCCGATTATCCATAAGCCGTTTTTTTTCAATTCATCCAGAGTTTGAGCGATATTCGTAACCTGTGATATCGGCATATGTTCAACTGCGCCGGCAGAAGATTTTATAACAACGGCAGAAATTTGAGCTGCGTGATGTTTGGGAATAATCACCCCATGAACTCCGGCGCATTCAGCCGTGCGGATTATTGCCCCAAGATTCTGAGGGTCCTGTATTTCGTCCAGAATTAAAATAAATGCTTTTTCATTTTTAAAAGATGCAATTTTTATAATTTCATCGATGTCAACAAATTGCTTCGGAGTTATTTTTGCAGCGACTCCCTGATTGAAAGATTCACCGGCTATGTCGCTTAGCTTTTTTTGGTCGACTTCCACAACAGGGATCCTTTTTCCCTTTGCCAAAAACTTAATTTTGTCAATGATTCCTCCATGTACGCCGTAGAGCAAAAATATCTTTTCGATATTTGTATCTCCTTTTAAAGCTTCAACTACGGGGTTTCTGCCGACGATGATATCGGCTTGAGGTTTAAGTTTCTTTTCCACTCTTTTTACTGTTTAAGTAAAACAATCCACCGATTCCGATTAACATCAATACTATCGAAATAATCTGAGCTTCCGATAATCCTAAAATTACTCGTTTATTAATTCTGATAAACTCAATAAAAAATCTTTCCAAACCGGAAAACACCAAATAAGTCATGAATAATTTTCCGTTTACAAGTAATTTTGTTCTTAACTTCCATAAAATTAAGAATATTACAATTGCTGCGATTAATTCGTAAAGAGGAGCCGGATGAACTAATATATTATCCGGGACAATGCCATTAACTCCGAATTTTGCTACGATCTCCGGAAAATCTCTAAAAGCCACCGATGGAGGATAAGTCCCATTTTCATACGACATCGCCCACGGAAGGTCGGTCGGAACACCATAATCCCCGTCTCCGGATAAGTGACATCCGATGCGAGCAATCCCATAGCCAATCATCAGCCCGGGAGCCGCCGCGTCCGTAATGCTTAACACTTTGATCTTTTTACTGCCCAGATAAATAATAATGACAATCGTAGCAAGAATAAATCCACCATAAAATGTCAGACCCCCGGCAGAAAATAAAGTATCAATCGGTGAACGGAGAAAATAATTCCAATTTTCAAATATATGAAATAACTTTGCCCCTACAATACCGCAAACAACAGCTAATAATGTAATTGTCGAAGCTAAATTTGGGTCGAGTGACTTCCGTTTTAATTCCTTAGTTAGCAAAAAACTTGCAGTAATAAAGGCGAGTCCAAGCATTAAGCCATAACTATAAATAGTCAGTGGTCCGATTTTTAGTAATTCAGGATACATAAGAATATTTCTAATTCAATAAAAGATTAATAAAGCGTTGCCGCGATTGTTTTTTTAAGGTTATTTTTTTCTGAGTAAAACCGATTTCAAAAATATTTTTTTTCCTATCGAGATTTGTAAATTCAAGCGAATAAATTCCGTGCAACAACGGATATTCCCATTTCCCGACTGCAGGTCCACCCCCCGGTATCAAAAATTCAGGGGTCCTCAATCCAACTATCTTATATTGAAAAATATCCCCCTTTGATTTTTTCTTAATTACAATCTCATACTTGAAATTTACAAATTCTTTTGTTGATTCAAGCCGGAAAGAAGTAAACCATTCTTTTTTAATCTCATTATAGATTTGGTTAATAAATAAATTGTACTCAAATTTTTCCTGCTCGGGAATTATTTTATCCTTCATTCTTTTTCCGATAAATAATTTGGTAATTGATCCAGTGCAACCTCCTGCTGCATTCCGGTTTTCATTTGTTTGAGTATCCATTTATTTGATTTGATCTCATTATCACCTAATACGGAAACATATTCGGCATTCTGCCGGCTCGCCTCTCTCATTTGTGATTTTAAACTGCGGTTCATGAAATCAATTTCACAGGATATTCCCGCTGACCTTAAACGGAAAACCTCCTTGAAAGCATATTTTCGCGAATTATCATCCATTGCTGCAATGTATAACTTCAAAACTTTCGGCTGAATACTATTATTTTGTTTTTTTTCAAGGACCATTATTAACCGTTCGAGTCCTGCCGCAAAACCAACGGCAGGAGTGTGTTTGCCCCCTAGTTCCTTTACAAGGAGATCGTATCTCCCGCCACCGAGCAACGCATCCTGAGAGCCTAAATCTTTACTGATTATCTCATAGGCGGTTTTTGTATAATAATCAAGACCCCGGACAATTTTTCCGTCAACCGTGAAATTTAAATCGCACAATTTTAAATTGTTCTGCAAACTTTCGAAATGACTACTACATTCCTGACATAAGTAATCTTTCATGAGCGGAGCGTTTTCAATTAATTTTTTATCAGAATCGTTTTTTGAATCCAGAATTCTCATTGGGTTAGTTTCGAGACGGCGCTTACTGTCTTCACTCAATTCGTCAGAAACTTTTAAGAGGAATGTTTTTAAAATTTCTTTATAACTCCCGCGGCAAACCTGACAACCAACTGAATTAATTTTAACTTCAAAATTATTAATTCCGAATTTTTTATAAATTTCAGATGAGAGTATAATTATTTCTGCATCTATTTCGGCGCTACTCCCTCCGATTGCTTCGGCGCCAAACTGATGGAACTGTCGCAACCTTCCCGCTTGAGGCCTCTCCTGACGAAAGGCGGGGGAAATATAATAAACTTTTGTCAACGGTTGTTGTTCACCCAAATTGTGTTGAATATAGGCCCGGATGGTTGAAGCAGTCATTTCCGGTTTTAGTGTCAGGCTATCTCCCCCTCTATCGGTGAATGTGTACATTTCCTTCGCCACAATATCAGTCAAATCTCCTATTCCACGTGCAAACAACGAAGTTTCTTCAAAAATCGGTGTTCTGATTTCTTTATAGTTATAGTGTTCCATCGATGACATGATAATTTTTTCGATTTCATGCCACACATGAACATCTGCCGGCAAAATATCTTTAGTCCCTTTTATGGATTTGAATTTCAATTATTTCCTGTCTGAATTTTAATTTTATAAATCGAAGTAATTGGCTTCTTCAGTTTTGAAAGCTTCTATTATATCATAAGAAGATTTTAAGCTGAGTAACTTCTGTCGAAATTCTTCTTTGTTCATTAGTCGTGAAATGCGACTAAGCAGCTTGATGTGTGGTCCTACCATATTTTCTTTTCCAACAAGTAAAAAAACGAGACGAACGGGTGTATCGTCGAGCGAATTATAATCAATAGGTTTTTCAGTAATACCGAAAGCCGCCACGATATCCGAGACCGCTTCGGTTTTTCCATGTGGGATTGCAAAACCATTTCCAACCCCAGTCGACATTATTTTTTCACGTTCAAAAATAGCTTCCCGAACTTTCTGAATATCCAAAACCCGGTCGTGTGATTTCAAT
>CAYTID010000074.1:0-11158 GCA_964437735.1 uncultured Ignavibacteriaceae bacterium
AGTAGTTTGTTGCGAAAGAAGAGTCGATCGAACTCATTCCCCATTTCAACGATAATATTTTATTCGCATCAGCTATAGTAGGCATCATCGCACGCACTAAAGATACGCCGAATGCAGAAGTTTGACCTGAATCGCAAGTTACTACAATTTGATTATAGTTAGCAAGATATAAACCTTTAATATGTGTATAAAGATTCGCAAGTGTAACGTTTACAGCTCCCTTAAGACGCTTAGCATTATAGTCGGCTGCTGCTCGGATATCTAGTGTATAAACTTTGGTTGTATCAGCGAGATAGGCAGTTTTGTAACCAGCAGCAGTCATTACAAACGATGCTGCGGTGTAAATATAGTCGCCATTAGCTTCTACATATTTGGCGAGTACTTCAGATTCGTTACTCGCCGGTGGTGGCGGTGCAACAGGATCATCTCTACAACCTATAATAAGTAATGAGACGACCATTACGACGAGCAACAATAATGTTAATTTTTTCATAATGATTTTATTTATTCCATCTTCTGGCGGTGTTCCGGGATCGGCTAATAGTTTTAACGCATCATAATTTGTATGGCAGCCTACACACGAATTGGCACCCTCAAGACGTTAGTCAATTGGGTTTGTAATGTTCTCATCTTTTTTTGAACAGCCCACAAATATTATCATCAATAATAAAATTCTAGTGATAAGTATTAATTTTGTCTTCACCTATTTTGGTCTAAAAAATCTTGAACATTACCTAAAAGTTGCTTAAATTAAATTGTCTTTTTAATAATAATAGGTATCAAATGAAATTTATTTTTTCCACATTATCGTTTCTAATTATTATAGCTTCAAGTATAGGAATTTCTCAAATAGAAATACCGTTCGAAAAATACATATTGCCTAACGGATTACAGGTTATTTTGCATGAGGATCATTCAGTTCCGCTCATATCCACTAATATCTGGTATCATGTCGGTTCTGCCAGAGAAAAACCGGGGAAAACCGGATTTGCCCATCTTTTTGAACATTTAATGTATGAGGGATCGAAGAATGTCCCTGACGGACGATATGACCAAATTGTGGACGGCTCGGGAGGTATCAATAATGGTTCAACGGGGAATGATAGAACTAATTATTGGAGTTTGATTCCAAAAAATTATCTCGAACCTGTTTTATGGCTTGAAGCAGATCGGATGGGTTTTTTACTTGAAGCAATAACCCAAGATAGGCTTGATATCCAAAGACAGGTTGTAAAAAATGAGCGGAGAGAAGTTGTTGAGAATCAACCCTATGGTTTAGCTGAGGAAAATATTCTCGCTGAATTATTTCCACCCGATAATCCATATCATTGGCCCATTATAGGATCGCAAGCTGATCTCGATTCGGCTTCGCTCGATGATGTAAAAGATTTTTTCATTAAATTCTATGGACCGAATAATGCAAGTCTCTGCATCGGCGGGGATATTGATTTAGCTGAAACAAAATTATTAGTAGAAAAATATTTTAGTAACATACCTCGTGGACCGGAAATAATAAAACACCAATTAATTGAAACAAAATTAAATAATACAAAACGGCTTTTACTGGAAGACAAAGTTGAACTTCCTCGTTTATATATGTATTGGCATTCAACACCCCTTTTTTCGGAAGATGACGCCGTGCTTGAATTATTGTCACAAATATTAGCAGATGGAAAAAATTCACGACTATATAAAACTCTTGTTTTTGAAAAACAGATCGCACAAGAGGTATATGCTTTTCAATCCGGGATGGAGCGGTCGGGATATTTCGGGATTGTGATAACTGGAAAACCTGACCAGCCTTTGAATGATTTGGAAATCGAAGTCAATCATCAAATAAGTAAAATTATTAATGAAGGAATTGGAGAAAGGGAATTACAAAAAGCGAAGAATGGTATCCGTTCGGGTTTCATTTACCGAATTCAGAATGTGGGCGGGTTTGGATCAAAAACCGATCAACTCAATTTTTATAATATTTATCTGAATGATCCCGGAAAATTTAATTTTGATTTAAACAGATACGAAAAAGTGAACACAGAATCATTAAGAAAAATTGCTCAAAAATATCTATATGGAAAAAATCGTATAATAATGAGCGTTGTGCCAATCGGTAAATTTGAACTTCAAGCTTCGAAAAAATCAGGGGAATAAGATGAAAAATATTTTAATATTTATTATCATTTTTGGAATTTGTCCAATCAAGAGTTTTGGTCAGATCGACAGGTCAATTGAGCCTTCACCTGGTGCTCAAATTACGATGGAATTACCAAAAATTCAACGAATCGAATTAAATAACGGATTAAGAATCATACTTGCTGAGCAAAAAGAATTACCCTTGGTTCAGGCTTCCTTAGTAATCAGAAGCGGAGCCGATGGAGATGCAATCGGCAAAGCTGGTACGGCATCACTGACTGCAGATATGCTTGATGAAGGTACTAAAAACAGATCAGCTCTTGGTATTGCAGATGAAATTGATTTTCTCGGTTCTCATATTGCTTTATCTGCAAATTATGATGCAAGCGTAGCAAGTTTATTGACAATGAAAGAAAATTTGGATAAATCGTTAGAATTATTATCGGACATCGTCCTGAATCCAACTTTTCCGAAGGAAGATTTCTTGCGTTTAAAAAATGAATTACTCTCAGATTTGATAGCACAAAAATCGCGACCTGATATTTTATCAACTAATATTTTTAATAACAAACTGTTCGGTGATTTATATCCATATGGATACCCGATTGACGGTACAGAAGAAACAGTAAGTGAAATCACAATCGAAGACATTATAAAATATTATACTAACTACTATGCCCCGAATAATACTTCATTAATAATATCCGGCGATATTACAATAAACGAAGTCAAAGCAGTGGCGCAAAAATATTTTGGAAATTGGAAAAGAAAGGAAATTAAATTACCTGTAATATCTGATACCAGAGACAATCCTGAAAAAGTAATTTATATATTAGACAGAAAAAAAGCTCCGCAAACACAAGTGCGCCTTGGCAATATTGGTATCAAACGGAATTCACCGGATTTTTATGCTGTGAATATCTTAAATCAAATTCTTGGTTCTTCTAACGGAAGATTATTTTTAAATCTTCGGGAAGCAAAAGGTTATACATATGGCGCTTATTCGAATTTTTCGATGCGGAAATATCCCGGACCATTTTTAGCATATGCAGGAGTTCAAACGGAAGTGACCGATAGCGCACTTATCGAATTTATATCTGAGTTTGAAAAAATCAAAAATGAATTGGTGAATAATGAAGAATTTAACATGTACAAAACAGCGGTAATCCAAAGATTACCAAGGATATTTGAAACACCATCCCAAATTGCGAGTCAACTGATAGCGCTCGAATTATTCGAGCTCCCTGATGATTTTTTTTCAAAGTTGATCGAACATTATAATCATGTTACTCCCGGTGATATACAAAGAGTCGCAAATAAATATTTGATGACCGATAAGTTGACTATTGTTCTGGCAGGAGATGCTGAAATAATAAAATCAAAAATTGAAAATTTGAATATCGGATTTATTATTGTTGTAGATGAAGGAGGAAAAAGTAATTAACTGAAAAAGAATTTGTGTATTCCAGAGCCAATCACACAACTGTTATGATCATTCCCCGATTTTCTGGACATAAAGTTAAAACATTATTATTTGTTTTTCAAATGCGACTGGTGATTTTTAAACTGTATAGTTAGGTTTTAATCTTGCAGAATTAATATATTCACAAACATAAGCAGAAAGGGATCTGTCAGATGACAACAGAGATCGAAATAATTAAGCAAAAAGTCGGATTACTGAATTAAATCCAAAGCTTATGTAACGAAGAAGAAGCATGGCGGGTGACAGGATTTTCCTGTTGGAGTCTCAAAATTAAGGTTTATCTCTAATTGTTTAAAATGTGCCCTGACATTCCCGCCTGCAATTTGTCCAGGTCTATAGTACATTATACATGACATTTTCGCTGTGCTATGCCAGCTATTGTAAAAACTGCTCAAATCATTGACTTTTATGCAAAAAATCATTATTATCGAAAAGTTAAATGATTTAAATATAATGATTAACGCAAGGTGTTAAAAGAAAACTTATAACCCATTGAGTTGAATTTTTATTTATTATTTGTTTAAGTTTTTATTACTTAATTTGTTTATATTTTCATCTCATTATTTCCAGGGATTAATATTAAAGTGGTTCCAATGCCTTTGCTGATTTCTAATTGGCGGACAAAATATATTATTTTTAAGGCTTCAACGTTATGTCGCTCGAAGATGCCGTAGGCGTATTCAAAATTATTAAATGTTTTTAATAAATGAAAATTATTGATCGATATTGGCGGGTTTTTTATACAAAATCGAATTGTGAAAAAAAATGTGAAGAGTATATAATTTCAAGGAATATCGAATCCTATTTACCGTTAGTGAAATCAATATATACTTATCGTGGCAGAAAAATACGGAAAGAACTACCTTTATTCAAAAATTATATTTTCGCTCTGGTTGATGAAAAAGAAAGGTTATCAATATTAGAATTTCCTTCTCTGGTCCGATGCTTGAGTTATAACGGAAAGCCGGCTAAAGTCACCGAAAAAGAAATTAATTCAATCGGGATCGCTTTAAGAGAACCGGAAAAAATTCAGATTGAAGACTTCCACTGCAAACTAGGAGACGAAGTATTTGTCAACTCAGGAATTTTCAAGGGTTTGTATGGCAATATCATTGAAATTAGAGGTTCAAAGCGGGTTGTAATAAGTCTGAAAGAAATCCAAAAATCAATTTTAGTAAATGTTGATTTTAGGGATATTAATGTTCATACGACTAACAATTAGAAAATAATTCATAAATAATAAATTCAAACACAAAAATGAAAAACAAGAAAATAAATTTATTAGTATTCTCTTCTATTATCGCAATCATGTTCTTCAGTACAAATTCTATTAGTCAAGAAAAATTTTTTGAACTGCTTCAAGGTGATAAATTATCCGGCATGACGCCTGAACAAATAAGAGAAAAAATTGCTGAGGGAGGTTTAAGCGAAGCTGAGGCTATACAAATTGCACGTGAAAAAAATGTAGACCTCGACAAATATCTCAAACAGGAAGTTGCGGCTCGTGCAACGATCGAAAAAAGGGAGGATGTATCTCCGGAACTGCAAATATTAAGAGCTCAGATTTCGAGAAAGCCGAAAATTTCCTTTCTTCCCGCATTTAAGAGTAGATCAGATTTACCCCCTTATGGCTACGAGCTGTTTAATCTGTCTCCGACAACATTTGAACCTGTTGTAAACGTTGCAACTCCGGAAAGCTATCAAATTGGACCTGGGGATGAAATAATATTAAATATCTGGGGTCAAGCAGAACTTTCATACCAATTAACCGTTAACCGGGATGGTTATATTATTGTGCCTAATGCCGGTAAAATACAAGTAGATGGATTGACAATTCAGCAAGCAAAACAAAAGATGCTATTACAATTGACACGGATTTATGAAGGCTTATCAGAAGGGAAATCGGGTGCTGCTACATTTCTCGATTTATCCCTTGGGAAACTCAGAACAATTCAAGTTTTTGTTGTTGGAGAGGTTCAACAACCCGGAGGCTATCTATTAAGTGGATTATCGACTGCGTACACAGCCCTTTACTATGCCGGAGGACCAAATGCTAATGGATCACTAAGGCGTATTCAGGTAAAGCGTGATAGTAAAGTGATTGCAAATGCTGATTTTTATGAATTTGCTCTCTCTGGTAATAAAAACGGTGACGTTCAATTGAGAGATGGTGATGTTCTCTATATACAATCGGCAGGTACCAGAGTTGCCATCGAAGGTAATATAATCCGACCTGCTATTTATGAGCTAAAACCAGAGGAGACATTACAAAATCTGTTCAAATATTCAGGCGGATTGAATTTCGATGCTTATACGAAACGTATTCATATTGAACGTGTTATCCCTTTTAATGAAAGGGCAAAATATTCAAAAGACCTACTTGATATTGATATAAATTTCAATTCGAAAAACGAATTGATGGAAAGTAATTTTCAATTGGAGGACGGTGATGTAATAAAAGTATTCTCAGTAAATCAGGAACGTGAAAATCTTGTTACTATAAATGGAAACGTATGGAAGCCAGGGGATTACGCATTAACAGAAGGAATGAAAGTTAGAGATTTAGTTAAAAAAGCGGACGGATTGAGAGAAGATACTTTTACTGATCAAGCAATGATTTTAAGAACGCGGTTATCAGATTTAAAAAAAGAAATAATTACAATTAATCTTTCCAAAGCCATGAGTCTGGACACTGAAAACAACCTGATTTTACAACGATTAGATGTCCTTACAGTCTATAAGGATGATTATTTTAAGCCGCGGTTTCCGGTTTCTATTCATGGGTCAGTTAAAACTCCTGGTACATATCCACTAACCGAAAATATGACATTATCCGATCTTTTACTCACTGCCGGTGGAATTCAGGCTGGCGCTGATTTAGGTCGGATTGAAATTGCAAGAGTTGACACAAGCAGTAAGCAGATATTCGCAAAATTGATTACCGTTTCACTCCCGGAAGATTTTTGGAATTTTGACCGGAATTCTGATTTTTTATTGGAAGAAAATGATATTGTGTTTATCAGAATGAAAACCCAGTATAGAACAACTAAAACTGTTAGGGTAGAAGGTGAGGTCGAATATCCCGGGATATATGCTATAGAATACAATAAAGAAAAATTATCCAGCTTAATTCGACGATTCGGTGGATTTAAAAATACCGCATACCTCGATGGAATACGTTTTGTACGTTCTACTGAAATTGGAGGTGTGAATACTGCTCAGATAGCGAATCAGGTGCAGACCGCTATAGATACACTCGGGAGACCCCTACCAATACCCCTACGTTTGGCTGCTGAAGATGTTCCTATTGACATCAAAAAAGTACTCACACATCCGGAATCAAGATCAAATCTGGAATTGGAGGAGGGGGATGTTATTATAGTTCCACGCGACCCCGGAGTAGTTTATGTTCAGGGACAGGTTAATTTACCCGCCTCAGTTCCTTATAAAAAAGGAACTTCATTGAGCTATTACTTAACACAAGCGGGAGGGTTAACACCGAATGGTGATGAAAAAAATATAGTTGTTGTATTACCAAATAAAAGAAGATGGGAACCAAGCGGTTTCATTCTGTTTCCGGATCCAGATATCTTGTCCGGATCAACCATCACTGTTCCTTTTAAGTTAAAGGAAAAAGATAATACATTACAAATATTAAGAGAATGGGCGACCATTTCATTAAGTACAGCAACCATTGGTGTATTGATTTGGCAGGTTTCAAAGTAAATATAACAGTGACCATTAATATTATTTTTTAGAATATAGGTTGATACAAATATGAATGATTTCCAAAAAATAAATGATACGGAAGAACGATTTAATTACATTAATATACTTTCTTTGCTCTGGAACAAGAAAATATTTATACTCTTCGTGACAGGAATCGGAACCTTACTCGCCGTGGTTTTATCGTTTATAATAACTCCGGTTTATGAATCTAAATCGACAATTCTACCCGAAATGGAAAAATCCAAGTTGGGCCCCTTAGGTGACTTAGCAACATTAGCAGGTGTAAATTTAAGTGGAGATGTGATAATGGTAAAATTATACCCCGATATTATGATGAGTGAAACGGTTTTAAATAAGGTTCTTGAAAAAAAATATGATTCAAAGTTATTTGATAAACCTGTTGATCTATACAATTTTTTTGAAATTAAAGCGTCTTCACCGCGTAGAGTAAATGAATTGGGTTTACGATTATTACGAAATTCGATCAAAATCGACCTTGGAAGAAACACAGGAATTTTGTCATATTCTATAGCGACGAGAGATGCCAAAGTATCAGCTGATATATTAAATACTCTTACAGAATCATTAAATGATTTTTTAATCAGGCAACGCATGACAAATGCCGGTGAGCAAAGAAAATGGATAGCGAAACGCCTTGAAGATGTAAGGAGGGATTTATCTGTCGCAGAAATAGCCCTGAAAACTTTCAAGGAAAAAAACAGAAGGGTGTTTGACTCACCACAACTTCTGATGGAACAAGAACAATTTACTAGGGAAATAGTAGTTCAGACGACCATTTATCAAACTTTGCAGCAACAATATGAGCTTGCACGAATTGAAGAAATTAAAAGCACACCCGTTATAAATGTCCTGGATATTGCTAAACCTGCCGCAAGTAAAAAAAGTCCTATTAGAAGAAATATTGTAATTATCGGAATGTTATTTTCTTTTTGTCTATCCTCAATTTATTTAATTATTAGTAATTTGTACATTGAAAAACTAAAGACATTTTTTAAAATAATTACAAAAGATGCAAATGTAAATTAAGATTATTAAAAGTGTTAGGTGATTTAGTTCCCTGTGCTATTAAATTCCTACCTGTTTAGTGAATGAGCTTTTGTTACGAAGGGATATCAATAAACTTACTATATAAATAAATGACAACAGAATTTATAAAAAAATTAAATAGAAAATCTTTAACAATAGGTGTAATTGGCCTCGGATATGTAGGACTTCCTTTGGGATTAGAGTTTGCTTTGAAAGGTTTTCATGTTATTGGTTTTGATATTAATGAGAAAAAAATAATATGTTTAAAGAAAACTAAAACCTATATAAATCATATTAGTGAAAAGAAGATCAGTAAAGCTGTTTCAACTGGAAAATTTGAGCCGACAACAGATTTTTCAAAACTTAAAGAAGTTGATGCAGTAATAATATGTGTTCCAACTCCTTTGAATAGATATCGCGAACCGGATATGTCGTTTATAGTTGAAACAGCAAAAACTATTCAAAAATATTTACAAAAAGGACAACTTGTAATACTTCAATCAACCACATATCCCGGAACAACAAATAGTATATTGTTGCCGTTACTTGAGGAAGCGCCTATAATTCAATTTAATGAGAATATATCAGAAAAATATGAGTGTGGAAAAGATTTTTATTTAGCTTATAGTCCCGAAAGAGAAGATCCAAATAATTCTGAATTTAATACAGCAACAACACCCAAAGTTGTGGGTGGGGTAACGAAAAATTGCCTAATGCTTGCTTGTGCTCTCTTTGATACTATTATTGTTAAAACTATTCCGGTTTCATCAACTCAGGCAGCAGAAGCCGCTAAACTATTGGAGAATATTTACCGTGCAATTAACATTGCATTAGTCAACGAATTAAAAATGGTTTTCACAAAAATGGATATAGATATATGGGAGGTTATTGAAGCCGCAAAAACTAAACCTTTCGGATTTACTCCATTTTATCCAGGTCCTGGTTTAGGTGGACACTGTATCCCTATCGATCCATTTTATCTTACCTGGAAAGCAAGAGAATATGAAATTAGTACAAAGTTTATTGAACTCGCAGGAGAGATAAATACTTATCAACCATATTTTGTGGTAGATAGGGTTCAAGAAGTACTTAACAAGCATCGAAAAACTTTGAACGGATCTAAAATAATCATACTTGGAGCTGCGTATAAAAAGGATATCGACGATTTGCGAGAATCTCCGACTCTTAAATTGATTGAAATCTTTCGACGAAATGGAGCTGAGGTAGATTACAATGATCCTTATATACCTAAAATATCTGCATCACGTAAATATAATTTTAATATGATTTCTGTGGAACTATCGAAAGAAAACTTAAAAAAATATGATATTTTGATATTAAGTACAGATCATTCTGAGTATGATTATAAATTCATTGTGGCAAATAGCAATCTTATTATAGATACAAGAAATATATTTTCGAAAATAGGAATTAATTCTTCGAAAATTTGGAAAGCATAAGAAAATATAAAAGATAAAATGAAAAAAGCATTGATATCTGGTGTAACAGGGCAGGACGGGACGTATCTGTCTGAACTTTTGCTTAACAAAGGGTATGAGGTTCACGGGATTATTAGAAAAAGTAGCTCATTCAATACCGGCAGAATTGATCCTGTCGTAGAAAAATACAATGTAGACGATAAAAGGCTTTTCATTGGATATTATGGTGATTTAACTGATTCAAGCAATTTAAACCGCCTTCTGGATAAGATTGAACCTGATGAAATTTATAATCTCGGAGCTCAGAGCCATGTTAAAGTATCGTTTGAAGTTCCTGAGTATACTGCTGAAGTTGACGGAATGGGAGTTTTAAGATTTTTAGATGCAATAAGAGAAAATAAATTAACAACAAAATATTATCAAGCTTCAACGAGTGAATTATTTGGTCTTGCTCAAGAAATTCCTCAAAACGAAAAAACACCTTTTTATCCACGTAGCCCTTATGCAGTTGCTAAATTATATGCACATTGGATTGTTGTTAATTATCGTGAAGCATATAATTTGTTTGCTTGTAATGGAATTTTATTTAACCACGAGTCGCCCTTGCGAGGTGAAACATTTGTTACACGAAAAATTACAAAAGCGGCAGCCAGAATAAAACTTAGAAAACAAAAAAAACTATTGTTAGGTAATCTTGATGCCAAAAGAGATTGGGGATATGCTCCGGAATATGTCGAAGGAATGTGGATGATGTTACAGCAACCAAAACCCGATGATTTTGTATTAGCTACGGGTGAAACACACACAGTAAAAGAATTTATTGAACTTGCCTTCAAAGAACTTGATATACTAATTGAATGGAATGGACTAGGAATTGATGAAAAAGGTATAGATACCAAGACGGGAGAAATGATTGTAGAAATTGATCCCCGATACTTTAGACCTACTGAAGTTGATTTACTAATTGGCGACGCCTCCAAAGCAAAAAAAGTCTTAGGTTGGGAACCAAAAGTTAAGTTCCATGATCTGATAAAAATAATGGTAAATTCAGATTTTGAGTTGGAGAACGCGAAAACTAATCAAGAAAATTAAACCTATGTTTGCAGTAAAAATTGAAAAATCAAAAATTTTTGAGGACGTTATTATTTTTGAGCCGTCCGTGAATTACGATGAGAGAGGTTCAATATACACTTCGTTTGAAAAATTAGGATATGAGAAATACCTTCCGGAAGGTATTGAATTCAACCACGATAAATTTGCCGAGTCAAAAATAAATGTTCTGCGTGGTTTGCACGGTGATAATAAAACCTGGAAACTCATCTCTTGT
>CAYTID010000075.1:0-11127 GCA_964437735.1 uncultured Ignavibacteriaceae bacterium
TCACTTATCGTGAGATCAGCTCCGACATAACTCAAATTATAATTACTGCTCAATGCCACAGTCCCTTGTCCGATTGCATAACTGCCTACACCTTCACCGACCACTCTTGTAAGTTCTCCGGTAAACGCATCGCTGAACGCAAGCGATCCGGCCGTGATCTGATATGTCAGCGCAGGATCGGCATCTCCGTATTCCTTGCTCTTGGCGTCTGCTGTTATCTCTATATCACGCTCACTTATCGTGAGATCAGCTCCGACATAACTCAAATTATAATTACTGCTCAATGTCAGAGTTCCTTGTGTTATTGCGTATGATCCGACATTCTCGCCTGTATCGCGGCTTAAAGCTCCGCTGAAATTGTCATTACCAACCAGAGGATCATTCGTATATGAAAACTCAGGATCCGATTCACCGTATACTTTGCTCTGTCCGGCATCCGCCGTTACTGTAATCGACTTCGTGGTGATATTAGCTGTTAATACAGGTTGTGTCAGTGCGTAATTCCCTATATCGCTACCTCCTACCGTCAATCCTGAAATAGTTACTGTTTTACCTGTTCCTACGTTCTTATCACTAAAAGTACCAGAAGCACTTGAAGTATTTAATGTAACATCTTCACTTCCAATCACACCAACCAATACAGCTAAATCAACGTTTATCACTACATCTGTGTTACCGTCATATATTTTATCTTCAGCAACAACACCGGTTACTGTCAATTCTTTTTCAGTAATATCAGCAGAAGTTACAGCATCTGCATTCCAATTATAATTTCCTGCGTCAGTACCAGTAACATTGATAGCGGTAACATTTATCGTAATATTTTCATTAACATTTTTATCAGCAAAACTTGCACTTGCATAGGATAGGAATAGTACATCTCCACTGACACGATCGTCTGATAGCGACACCGTAGCATCCGTTGTACCGTCATATATCTTGTCTTCACCGGTTGCAGAAACAGTTAAAGATTTTTCAGTTATATCCGCATTTGCAGTTGGTTGTGTTAATGAGTAATTACCAGCATCAGTTCCACCAATCGTCAATCCTACGACTGTGACCGTCTTGCCATTAGCCACGTTCTTATCGGCAAAAGTGCCCGATGCACTACCGGTATTCAGTGTAACGAGATCACCACCGACTACACCCACAAGCGACGCACTGCCTGTGTTCAACGTTGCAATCGTATTTCCATCATACACCTTGTTGCTCGCAGTAATTCCTAAAACTGTGAGCCCCTTCGCATCTATATTCGCCGTCGTCGTCGGCTGGGTGAGACTGTAGTTCCCAGCATCTACTCCGCTGATCGTCAATCCTGCGACCGTGACCGTCTTGCCATTAGCAACGTTCTTATCTGCAAATGTGCCCGATGCACTACCGGTATTCAGTGTAACAACGTCTCCACCGACCACACCCACAAGCGACGCACTGCCTGTGTTCAGCGTTGCGGTTGTGTTTCCGTCGTATATCTTGTTATTCGCTGTGATACCTGTTACCGTAAGGCCTTTCGCTGTGATGTTGGCGGTAGTAGTTGGTTGTGTCAATGTATAATAAGTTGAATCTCCGCCACCGAGAGTCAAACCTGCGAGCGTAACTGATTTATTATTACCAACAGATTTATTTGTAAACGTTCCTGTCGCGCTTGATGTAATGAGTGTTACAGTATGGCCAGCCTCGACACCAACTAATATAGCACTGGTAAGATTAAGGGTGGCAGCAGTGGTACCATCATAAATTTTATTCTCAGCTACAGCTCCTGATACAGTCAAATTTTTGATGATACTTATATTATTTGATGTTACTGTTGTTAAAACTCCGCTAGAAAATTGAATATTCATTAATCCGGCGATATTATGGGATAGGTTTGTAAAAGTGGCAATCCCATTAGATGATGTCGCTGTAAGAGTCCCTTGTAGGATTCCGGAGCCGAGATTCCTTGCCGCAGTCACGACTGTTGAGTTGTCTGGATTTCCGTTTGCCGCATTCCTGAGAGTACCAAACTGGTCTTCAATCCTGATGGCCGGTTGCTGTGCAAACGCTTGTCCAGCGGTTGCTGTGCCAGACGGTTGTGTTTGAATTGACAGTTTTTTTGCTGCACCTACAATCTGGGAGAGAGAACCTAAGTTAGTTACTCCAGATGTCAAACCCACAATCGTTCCTGTAAAAGTTGGAGTAATATTTCCCGAACTTGGAATAGATCCGCCATTCGTTGCTCTAACTCTTACCCCTATTATCGTCAACACATCACTCTTGTTTGTGTGACTTACAGTTAGGGGTATTGTTATTGACGTATTCGTATATGATATTGTGCCAACTGAAAGATTTCCACCTGATGTTACAGTCGTTGTAACACCGGAGGTTTGAAAATTCCAACCTGTAGGAGCATTTAATACTAATTGTGTAACATTTGTTGCAAAATCACTATTGGCACCTTCATCAATTATAATATTCCCAAGAAGAGTGAAAGTACCACCTGAAGGATTCGTTGAGTTCGCTGCATTATCCGCAGAAATACCTGTACCACCAGTTGCGGCTGTAACAGAAACTGCCGCGATAGTGAATTGAGTTGATATTAAAACTAAAATACTAACTATCAATAATATCCTTTTTAACATTTTTACCTCCGTTAAATTTTTATTTTAATTCTTGATTGATTTCTTTTCTTGCAGCGGGCCAAGACATACACACCTTTGCCCGGATATGTATTTAGGATGATCTTTATCTGATTTATCAACACAGATTTTAAAACCAAAACTGATATCCAGATTTTTTTTCTCATTCTATAGTCCCCTGACAATTTTACAAAATATTTGTATACATTCGTAAATATTTTCTGTGGAAAATTAAGATTAATATAATTAAATTCATGTGATATCCAACACATTTTGAAACTTATTAGAAATTTCTAATAAGTTCATTTTTTCCGCTATTTGGTACGAATTTTTCAATAATAGTCACCTAAGTTTGCAAATAAATATTTTCACCCAATTCTTTGGCTTGAAATATGCACCATATCGACGAATATCTTTTGATATATTTTAATAAAGTAAAATTGTTATTTTTCGATGAATGTGTGCCTATGAGCAGAGATTAGATATATGAAGCTGGCAAGGTCATGCCTAATGGATTTATAATTCAATTATTGAAACATTGCTGCAAACTGTATGCACTTACTATAAAATGTGAATAACAATTATTTGTATTCAACAGCCTCAAAGAGACGATCTATTTGTAGAAAATTAATAGAAAGAAATATTAGCTCAATAGGCGCGACCTATTTCTGATTAATCCTAGAGACACCTGAAATATTGTTTCTCGTGACAAAGGCGCAAAGAGCGCCAAGATTTGATTTTTGAACACAACATTTCTTTCGCGACCTTGGCGAGCTTTGCGAGATGTATTGTTTTGAATTTTTGCATAAATCACTTTGTTTCTCTATATTTTTACGAATTTTAGAAATTTAATTGAATAACCGAACCATACATATTATAACCGCTTCTTTTGTGGGACTTTTTTTCCTGACAATACAGGTCTTCTCATACACTTCTGCCGTATTTATTTCCGATACCACTGTCGTAGATACGATTGGACTTTGTGATGTTGAAACTGATTTTAAGGAAGCCGATATAAAATCTCCGATAAAAAAAATCGTAACTCCTTTACCACTCATCGGATCAGTCGGACAAGTTATTGAGAACGATCATCAAATAAATTATGAAGAAATTGTTTTTTCGGAAAATATATTTACACACAATTTCCTTCAATATTTTCCCGGAGTGTTTCTTTATCCATTGAGCAGTACCGGACAATATCATCAGTTAACAATCAATTATCAGGATTTTCGCAGTATATCGATTATGCGCAACGGTAATTTGCTGAACGACCCATTGACGAATAATTTTAATTTTTACTCATCCTCCTCCGAAGATATTTACCGAATTGAATATATCAATCCAGTCCGGGCATTCGTTTATGGTTTGAACAACACCGGCGGAGGAATAAACCTTGTCTCGAAATCACCATCCGAGGGAATCAGCCCTCTTAATCCGCAAAAAATATTCAAGCCGTATTCAAAAATCAAATACAGTGAATCGACTTATGAGGAAACATTTCTCGACGCGATGATTTCACAAAATATTTTCAGAAATTTTAATTTCACAGGCGGTTTGCAACGAATATCCACAGATGGCAGGTACACTAACAGCGAGTTCGATTCATGGAATGTCCGCGCTAAACTGAGATATAACTTGTCCGACAAAATTAATTTTTATTTTAGTGAAAATTTTCACCAGCATCGTCTTGGCTTGAACGGAGGCGTTGATCTCGACAAAACTTTTTCGGTTAATTTATTTGACAGATTTCAGGCAATTATGCGAAACCAGAATGCTTATGAAAAAATTGCACGAAATGACCTTCAACTCGGAACTACAGCGGCATTATTCAGAGATACCAGTTTAATATCAAAGCTAACTATCTTTCTCTCTAACCAAATGCGCTTGTACAGAGATTCGGAAAGCCAGTTAACACCTGATAATCTGACAAAACAAACTCATCATAGCCGCTGGATGGGCTTTAAATTTAATCAACAATTTAATTTCATCTACTCTGATAACAATCCAATCATTGAAACGGAAATTGGAGTTGAATACCAATCACGCCAAATTTTACAAAGCTCTTTTTACGGCTCCAAATCTTCCAAACTTTTTAGTCTGTTCGGAATCGGACTATTTAAACCATTTAAACCCATTGCAGTTCGTACATTAGCCCGTTTCGACGATTATACGACTCTACGTACCGGTTATGGAAATGAATTTTTTATTGCTTTAACAGAAAATTTTAAATTATACTCCGGATTTTCTGTTTCGTACAGACATCCGACATTTCAGGAGCTTTACTGGATAGATTCGAGTGTTACAAGAAATGAATGGGTACTTGAGCCTGAAGAACACAAATATTTTGAGGTTGGAATTAATTATAATTTTTCAGATATCTTTAATATCAAACTAACTCTATTTAATCGTGATATCACTAACCAAATCTTAGTCGAACCAGGAAATTATAATTTTCACTTCCCTTCGCTCAGATTTATTGTTAAAGACCTAACTCATTACCGGGGAATCAATACAAATGCTGTCATTAAAGTTTGGAAATTTACAGGAAAGTTGAACGGAATTATAAATTTATTATCGGACGATAATCTGTACCCCGACGTTAGTGTTAACGGTGATCTGTTTTTCAGAGATCAATTTTTTAATAACTACCTCGATTTAAAATTCGGAATTAAAGCCTATGCTGCGACTGAACATACTGGATTTGAATTTAATCCTCAGGCGATTATTCTTGTCCCATCCGCAAGAAACAAAATTGGCAACACCGGGAGCATTGATATTATACTGCTTGCTAAGATAGGGCAAGCAACGATTCATTTTAATGTCGAAAACGTGCTTGATAACCAATACGCTGTTACAACATATTATCCAGTGCTTGACCGTTCGTTGAGGTTTGGTATCAATTGGGAATTTGAAAATTAATACTGTTTATGCCAGATAAGAAAATCATTACAATATTCGGAAGTTCAACTGTTTTACCCGATTCTCCAGAGTATAAAACAGCTTATGAGGTTGGTGAATTGCTAGCAAATCACGGATTTATAGTCTGTAACGGTGGATATGGAGGTATAATGGAGGCAAGCGCCAAGGGAGCCAAAAATAGTGGTGGTAAAACCATTGGTATCATTATCGATTTTTTCGGTCGTACGCCGAATGATTTTATCGACGAAACAATTTCGGAAAATAATTTATTAAGCCGACTGAACAAATTAGTTCACCTCGGTGACGCCTACATAATTTTCAGAGGTTCAACCGGTACACTTGCAGAACTCTCAATCGTTATGGAATTTATGATCAAAGGATTGATGCGTGAAAAACCGGTAATAATTATAGGAGAATTCTGGGAGCCGGTAATCAAATTGTTAAGTACTGAGCTAAGGGACGAGAAATCGGAGCGTTGTGCAAAACTTGTTTATCGGGTGTCCATTCCCTCCGAATGTATTGTTGTTTTAAAGAAATTTTTACAATCCTGAATTCATTTTTTCCCCTTTTTCAATAATTAGGGTTTAAGTCTTGTTTCATCAATAAATTTTATGAAATAATTTTCGAAATTTTTGAAAAATGTCTTGACTTATATTTTCTAACGTTTTATATTGTGTAAGCATTCTGGATTCATCTTTAGTTTCAAATCATTTTTTTTAAAAGCATATATGACAAAAAAAGATCAAGAATTATCATTAGACATAGATAACTTTTTCCCACTTAAACCGACCGAAGAACTCAAAAATATAAAAATCAATTTTCCTCAAATACTCACAAAAGCAGATATCGATCCTTTCGATGAGGTAGAATGGGAATTACGTTCGGCAACCATAACCAATGAAAAAGGTGAAGTAATTTTTGAACAACAAAATGTTGAAGTACCTAAAAGTTGGTCTGTTACTGCAACAAATGTTGTAGCGTCAAAATATTTCAGCGGAAAAATCGGTACACCCTCGCGTGAGTCGAGTGTCAGACACCTCATTTATAGGGTCGCAAGAACAATCACCGACTGGGGCATATCCGATAATTATTTTGAGAACCACGAGAACGCTGAAATCTTCTTTAACGAATTAAAGTATCTCCTTGTAAATCAACATCTTGCATTCAACAGTCCGGTATGGTTTAATTGTGGTATCGAAGAAAAACCTCAATGTTCGGCTTGCTTCATTAATTCGGTAAAAGATACGATGGAATCAATATTAGAGTTGACAAAAACCGAAGGGATGCTTTTCAAATGGGGTTCGGGAACGGGGACAAATCTTTCTATACTTCGTTCTTCAAAAGAAAATCTTTCCGGCGGTGGAACTGCATCGGGACCTGTTTCATTCATGAAAGGTTACGATGCTTTTGCAGGCGTTATCAAGTCAGGAGGAAAAACCCGCCGCGCTGCAAAAATGGTTATATTAAATGCAGAGCATCCCGATATACTTGAGTTCATCAAATCAAAATCAGAAGAAGAGAAAAAAGCGTGGGCTTTAATTGAAGCAGGATACAACGGTGGATTTAATGTTCCGGGCGGCGCATACGATTCAGTCGCATTCCAAAATGGAAATCATTCCGTCAGAGTCACCGATGATTTTATGAAATCGGTTGTGAACAACGGTAAGTGGATAACCAAGTCCATTACGGATAAGAGACCTATAGATATTTATGATGCAAAATTTTTAATGAAAGAAATCGGAGAGGCGGCACACTTATGCGGCGATCCGGGTATGCAATTCCACACAACAATAAATAAGTGGCATACCTGTCCTAATACTGCTCCCATAAATGCATCCAACCCATGCAGCGAGTTCATGTTCCTGGATGATTCGGCTTGCAACCTGGCTTCTCTCAACCTAATGAAATTCCGTAATCCGGATGGTGAATTTGATATATCAATATTTTGCCATGCAGTCAATATATCAATACTTGCTCAGGAAATAATTGTGGGCAATGCAAGCTATCCGACAAAAGTTATCGAAAAAAACAGTCTTGATTTCCGTCCTCTCGGTCTTGGTTATGCTAATCTTGGCGCACTTTTGATGGCGCGCGGACTCCCTTACGACAGTGAATCAGGAAGAGCATATGCATCGGCTATCACAGCGTTGATGACAGGTCAGGCATATAAGCAGTCGGCTCTCATTTCGAAGACAAAGAATCCATTCAGAGGATACAAACTTAACCGCGAACCGATGCTTCGAGTAATTAAAATGCACGGACTTGAAGCCGATCACTTACCGGATAAATTCATCCCCAGCAACCTGTTGACTGCTGCCCGAAAAGTCTGGGACGATGCTTACAGTCTTGGAAGGCAGTACGGATACAGAAATTCCCAAACCACAGTCTTAGCCCCCACGGGCACTATCGGCTTTATGATGGATTGTGATACGACCGGAATAGAGCCTGATATCGGACTGGTAAAATATAAAAAACTTGTCGGCGGTGGATTCATGAAGATAGCAAATAATACTATCACCGAAGCGCTGCAAAAGTTGAAATATGATGAAGAAGAAATTGAACATATACTCTCATACATACAGAAAACAGATACAATAGAAGGAGCTCCTCATTTAAAGGAAGAACACCTTCCGATTTTCGATTGTGCTTTTATTCCTGCTAAAGGCAGCCGCTCAATTCATTATATGGGACATATTCATATGATGGCGGCAGTTCAGCCGTTTATCTCCGGCGCAATTTCGAAAACGGTGAATATGCCAAAAGAGACTTCCGTTGATGAAATTATTCAGGCATACACAGAGGCGTGGAGATTGGGACTGAAAGCAATCGCAATCTACCGTGACGGATGCAAGCGAACACAACCATTAAGCACAAATAAGGACGAGGCAAACCTTCCGAAATTTAAAGCCGTCAGACGGCGGCTTCCTGACGAACGGACAGCTATCACGCACAAATTTTCGATCGCTGGTCACGAAGGCTATATCACAGTCGGATTATATGAAGACGGTCAACCGGGAGAAGTATTTATTACAATGTCGAAGGAAGGCTCCACAATTTCAGGTTTAATGGATGCTTATGCAACATCAATATCGATGGCTTTGCAATATGGAGTTCCTTTACGAGTATTGGTGGAAAAATTCAGCCACATGCGTTTTGAACCGAGCGGATTTACCAATAACAGGGATATCCCGATGGCAAAATCGATATGCGATTATCTTTTCAGATGGCTCAGTAAAAAATTTATTCCTAATGAAGAAATCAGTATTACATT
Organism: uncultured Ignavibacteriaceae bacterium; assembly: GCA_964437735.1. Taxonomy (GTDB): domain Bacteria; phylum Bacteroidota; class Ignavibacteria; order UBA10030; family BY39; genus CAYTID01. The sequence goes on from CAYTID010000075.1 coordinate 8,803, forward strand.
AACCGGATATCCGGATACTGAAAAAGAAAGTATTGAAAAATTAAAATACGCTGTTGAAAAAGAAAAGGAAGTCTATAAAACACAATCTGATGCTCCACCTTGTCAGGAGTGTGGAAGTATAATGGTACGCAGCGGAAGTTGTTATAAGTGTCTGAATTGCGGAGCAACTTCAGGCTGTTCCTAATATTAGATCGGGATATATAAAGTTTTTATAACTTTTTTCGTCTGTAATATGTCGCCCTCATTTGTACCGACCCGGTTGGTGTTTAATTCTACTTCGGCAATATAATCGCCACGATTAAGCCCCTGTATATCAAGTTCTATACTTGGCTGAAGCGTGTAATAAACTGCTGTTTCTCTTTGAACCTCGCGAACGATTTTACCTTCTTTGTTGCGTAAGATAATTTTTATATTTCCTAAAAACGCTGCATTACCTGTTCGTCTCAAATCTAATTTTAAAAGTAATTTGTTTGATAACACGTTATGCGTTAAGTCCTCTATAGATATACCCGTATTTACAATACCAATTCTGTAATTAACTGATACAGCTATAGTATAAACTGTATTAACAGAAGATCGAATTTTTGAGGGATCTTCAGCGTCAATTTTATTTTTTCTGACAGGGCGAGAAATAATTTTTGGCCTTAGCCAATATTCACCGTCCGCAAGCTCTTTTTGTTTGCGGGCAAAAAAACGTATTTTTTGAGATTCACCAGGCGTTAAAACTACATCTGAAGGATATACGTTCATCCATTCGAGTGAAGATGGATCTTTTTCAGATACATTGGATACATATTTTATTATTGCCTTTCCTTCTGTTCCTGTTATAGGATAACCGTAGTGATTCTCAATTCTGATTTCCCTTATCTCATTTGACGTATTTCTTACAATTATATCACCAAACTGATTACGATCACTCAGGTATAAAGAAACAGGTGCTATATCAATTTGAGCATTTGATACATACTGATATAACGTTGTCATAATAACTAATATTATTATCCTTTTGGCATTGATTTTTGATTTTAACATAAATTATTCCCCGTTTAATATTCAATTAGCGGTATATTCTAATAGTATATTAATCTCTCCTTCATAAAACCCCGGAGATTGATCAGCATGAGCAAATATTTTTCCATTTGTAAGCATAAAGTTAATTTTATTCTCTTTAGTCATGATCGTTTCGTACAATTCATATGTATCAAACCAATCGTTATCAAAAGAAGTCTCAGTTTTAATCCCATTATAATTTTCTATATTATAACCGATTTGCAATTCATCTCCTTCTGAGCTTCTCAAATTTTTAGGAATATTAATCGTTAGATTGACTAACTTTTCCTCATAACTTCTAATACTCAAATTCGGAATATTGTTTTCATCGTTATCAAATTCTGCTTCGGTCCCCGGAATAATTTCATCCATTTTCATATCTACACCGGCCATTTCTGTCGCTTGAATAACTCTAGCGCTTACCGTAATAGATGCGCTCGAAAAATATTTTTGTCCTGAAGCCTCGTCGATGTTAAAAAACACGAATATTATTAAAGCACTAATTAATATTTTTAATTTCATAACATTATCCTCTTGTTGTTTAGTATGTATCCATGTTTTATTATGAATACATATTATTCAATCCGGGTGCCAAGAAATTCAATTTATTATTTTTTATTTATTATTCTCGTAATACATTGATATACATATAGTTACATGATTTTTTATTTTCCGTAATTTCATAAATTATTATAAAATTTGTAATAATTCGTTTGTAATTTCTACAATATTATTAAGTGGAACCAATCTTTCCATATAAATTATTTTATAAAATCGATTAAGATGTTACTGACTTTCATTTCGTATCAAACGCTCAATCTGGAAACAAAGCCCACGATAATTCAAAACAATTTTATTAATTTTGATTCAGTGTCTTTAAATTATTATTTACAATAATTGAGCGATAGAATTCAACTAACGGTAGTTTTCCCCATTAAACCTCCTTTGAATATGTAATGAAACTAATAATATAGTTTTATAACAATCCCTCTAAGTTTACCGAACTCCCATTCATTTTACAAAATATTCGTCCCTACGAGACTATGATTATGGCAGGAGATAATTTTATTTGTTTTCTACAAATTATCTTTTTTTAAAATGTACCAAGGAAAGTTTTACGTTTTGACAAATACTAATTACTAATGACTTATTTCTTTATCGCAAAGCTCGCAGAGTTATCGCAAAGCACACAGAGAGAGTGTGGTACAAAAAACTTTAGTTTGTCGAAACTCGAAATAAATTTTAATATCTAAATCCATATTTCTATTTAAAATG
>CAYTID010000076.1:0-10933 GCA_964437735.1 uncultured Ignavibacteriaceae bacterium
GAGTCGTAAACAAAACGGGGATTGTTTGTTTTTTCAATTAAACCTTTTACTGTCATATCATTCAATCCGAGATTTAAGATTGTATCCATCATTCCGGGCATCGATGCTCTGGCTCCCGATCTGACAGATACAAGAAGCGGATTTTTCGGATCACCGAATCCGGCTCCCATTTCTTTTTCCATCTTCTTTAGGGCTATCTGAATTTGTGATTTTAGTTCTCTCGGATATTTTTTCTTGTTTTCATAATAATAAGTGCATACTTCCGTCGTGATAGTATATCCCGGAGGTACAGGTATTTTTAAATTTACCATTTCAGCAAGATTAGCCCCTTTACCGCCAAGAAGCGATTTCATTGCAGCTTTTCCTTCTGCTTTTTTCCCACCAAAATAATACACATATTTTTTTGACATTTTAAATCTACTCCATTTTATGATTGTTGTAATATTTGTTTTGTTAAGTTATCTATCTTATTTAATAATTTTTTCTCATCGGAAATCATTTTGAATTCGATTTCGATGTAATATACGGGAATTTTTTCCAAATGTTTTTTAAATTTCATGAGCCTTATAAAATCCTTCTCGGTGGTTATAATCATTTCTGCACCGGATTTTATCTGTTCTTCTATTAAGAATCTAATATCAGATTTTTCGTAATAATAGTGATCCGGATATCGTTTGAATCCGGCAATCTCAAAGCTTGCATCGTTCAGTATATTTTTAAATGAATCAGGATTACCAATTCCGCAAAACGCTAAACATTTCTTTCCACTAAGATCGCCGATTTCTTTGCTGTTGCCTGTTTTAATATCAATGATTTTTGAAGTCCTAAATTCGCTATAGACAGACGGAATACTATCGTACAGAAGATAATTGATTTCAGTGACATTATTAGCTCGTGTGAATATAATAATATCCGCACGTTTCGCTGATTTCAATGGCTCTCTTCGAAAACCTGCAGGCATCATGAATTCTTTGTGCGGCAAACGGGTGGCATCAATTAGAACGATATCCAAATCTCGGTATATTCTTCTGTGCTGAAATGCATCATCAAGAACTATGATACTGCAATTAAATTTTTTAATAGCAAATTCTGCGGCTCTTACCCGATTTTCATCGGCGATAATGATTGTTTTTTGAAATTTTCTTGCGATTTGAAAAAGTTCATCTCCTGCTTCGTCAGGTTGAACTAATATACTTTCACCGTCCGAAACAACAACTGTCCCCTTTGTTGTACGTTTGTATCCACGGCTTATTACAGCCACCCGTAATCCTTTTTTCAATAAATAACGTAAGATGAATTCTACAACAGGTGTTTTGCCCGTCCCGCCGGCGGTTAGATTACCGACAGAAATTACAGGTACACCTGTTTTGCTAATCCTGAAAATTCCGATATCAAAGAACAGATTTCTGATAAATATTATTGTTCCGTAAACGATAGAAAGAGGATACAATAATATTTTAAAAATCATGGTAAAACTATTTTTTTATAAGTTTTATAATTCCATCAGCGACACGTTCGGCAGCCCCTTTAGAACCGAGCTTTTCTCTAATTTTTAGCAACTCTTTTTGTGTTTCTGATTTTATTTTTTCGTTTTCCAGATATTTTTTAATTTCTCTGTAAATATTTTTTGCAGTAAAATTATTTTGTATCAATTCAGGAATAACCTTTTTACCGGCAACAATATTCACAAGACCGATGTTTTTAATTTTTACTAAAAGTCTTCCGACAAAATAGGTCAGCCAGGAAGTTTTATAAACAATTACCATCGGTGTCTGATAATATGCGGTTTCCAGCGTTGCCGTTCCTGAAGTAACAATTGCTGCATCGCAATTTTTCATCAGATCATACGTAGCGTTATACATCAATTTAAAATTTGATTTTTCATTAAGAAACGATCTAATAAAATCACCCTCAAAAACCGATGCGACACCCACCGCAATTTGAGCATTCTTTTCTTCTGAGAGCATTTTTGCCGCATTCAACATTACCGGAAATATTTCGAGTAATTCCTGCTTTCTGCTTCCGGGGAACAGTCCGACAATTGGTTCCGCTTTGTCAAAATCGTACCGTTTACAAAAATCTGCTTTCGGTAATGGTTCATCGAGCACATCGAGCAGCGGATGGCCTACAAATTCAACATCGATACCTGCTTTTTTGTAAATATCTTCCTCAAACGAAAAAACAACGAAAACCTTATCGACATATTTTTTAATTTTCTTTATCCTGCCTGCGTGCCATGCCCACAGCTGTGGTGCAATATAATAGAATATTTTAATACCCAGTTGATGAGCTTTTTCCGCAAATCTCAAATTAAAACCCGGATAATCAATCAATAAAATTGCATCCGGTTTCTTATGCTTAACTACTGTTTCGAGTGTTTTAGTAACAGAACGAATTGTCGGAAGTTTTTTAATCACTTCCCATAAGCCCATTACCGATAATTCATTGATGTGGTAAACCAGATTCATACCGGCATTTTGCATTTTATCGCCACCGATACCGAAGATATCAATTCCTTTATGTTTTTTATTTAATTCTTTTATGACACCCGCACCGTGAAGGTCGCCCGAAGCTTCTCCGGCAATAACCAAAAGCCTCATCAATATCAACCTCCAAACCAATTACTGTTATCGCTTAGCATCTTAATGTCAAAGAACTTTCTCATAATCCACAAAACCACAATTATAAACATTACGATCAATATCGCGTGAAAAGTACGCCGCTCTGATTTTATCCCTTTTTTCCAATCTAATGTCGGCTGATTTTCATCACTTTGCCGATATTTTGAAAAAGTCGGGAAAAACCTCGGAACAACTTTTGTATAGCGCTGGTACTCTGCACCGTACGTTTTAGTTAAATATTCTTCTTCTAAGTTGATGATCATTGAATACTGGAAAATAAAATACGACAGCATAATTATGGGAAGAAGCGGAAACGCCGCCCAAGACATAACTGCAACGCCGGTATAAATAATAATATTTCCCAGATAGAGAGGATTTCGGACGTAAGCAAATGGTCCGGATGTTACTAGATTCGAAGAGCCGACACAGGAAGTTGTTCGGGTTTCGCTTCCCGCTAACGACACACCCCAAAGACGTATGAACTCACCGACGAGTACGACTACCCACCCGCCTCCGATACTGTATAATGTTGGTTTCGCGCAAAGTATCATAACAATAATAAAAGGAATCGGGGCATAACTACGATATTTGAATAGTATTTTTCTTAGGTCCATTTTTAATTTATCCTGTTGAAAATATTTCTTTTCTGTTAAATTCCGCTTGTTGGCGTTTGCGGATGTTTTTCCGTGCAAGGATTTCGTTCATTTTATTTACTACGTCATTAAAATTTTTGTACAGGAAATATGTAATATTTTCTTTTTGGCAGAATGCCTGTAATTCACCCCGGGCAAAAACAATATCAGCATACCTAACCGGACATATATCCGAATAGCCATCTCCGATATATATGATAATATCTGCATCCGCCGAAAGTGTTAAAATTTTATTACGCTTGCAAAAGCCGCATCTGTCGCATTCATCATCAGTAAATGGAAAATCAATTTTTAATCTTACGCCATTATCGGCAGGATCTAATTCAAGTTTATTTGAAAAAAAATCCAAATAGCTGAGGCCGTATCTATTTAGTATTTTTTTTATATAATAATCCAATCCGTCGCTAACGATGTAATATTTAATATCTCTTTCCGAGGTTTTATTAGTTTCACAGTATTCCAAAAAATCCGGGAAAGTTGAATCAATTTCTTGTTCATCTATAAATTTATCCAATTCCGGTTTTAAAACAGTATTGCAGGCATTAGCTTCATTGGTGAAACACTCATACGCACTTATTTTACCATTCCTGAAATCATTGACTGTTAGTTTGCAGATTTCGCCGCCAAATTTTTCGAATAAATTATTGCCGACGTCTTCTTTTGTTATCGTTCCGTCGAAATCGATGAAAATTCTAATCATCATGCACCACTTGCAATTGACGCAGCGGCAACACGGGATTCCTCATTAAAACGAACAGTAACTATCTTTGAAACTCCTTCTTCCTCCATAGTTACACCATATAAAGCGTTTGCCGATTCCATGGTCCGTTTATTATGAGTTACAACTATAAACTGTGTGTTGTCAGAGAAAGTTTTAATAATTCGCGTGTATCTATCGATGTTTGAATCATCAAGAGGCGCATCGACTTCATCGAGAATACAGAAGGGACTTGGTTTTACAAGATAAATTGCGAACAATAAAGCAATTGCAGTCAGTGTTTTTTCCCCGCCGGAGAGCAAATCAATTGAAGTAGGTCGTTTGCCCCTTGGTTTGGCGATTATTTCAATTCCTGCCTCCAGAGGGTCTTCTCCCTCTTCGAGTCTTAAATCGCACTCATCACCTTGATCGAATAAACTTTTGAAAGTTTTTATAAAATTTTCCCTGATAAGAGTAAATGTATCTAAAAACTTCTTTTGTGCAGTATTGTTTATTTCTTCGATCGTATCGAGCAATGTTCGTTCGGCTTCGAGGAGATCATCACGCTGCTGAGTCAGGAAATTCAGTCTCTCACTTTCTGTATTATACTCATCAAACGCGGCAAAATTGATGGCTCCTAACATGCGAATTCGTTCCTTCATCTGACGAACTTCCTCACGCTTAGCCGCAAAATCAACCCACTCGTCTTCGGGATATACTTTAATTTCAATTTCTAAATCAAATTCATTCCTGGCGCGTTCTTTTAAATGAGCAATATTCTGACTGATCTCAGATATTTTCATTTTTACTTCATGAAGAATTTCTGTTTTATCATCATGAATTCGACGGTCATCTTTAATTTTTAATTCTACTTTATGGATCGCTTCACGTTTTTCATTGTATTCAATATCGATAGTCTTTTTGCCGGCTTCGATTTCTTTCAATTCAATATGTATTATACTCAGATTGGAATTTGCTTCTTCAAAATCCGATGCAATCTGAATCAGTTTTTGTTTTAACTCAAGTATCTCTGAATTCCTCCGTTCAATTGTAGAAACAATGTATTTTATCGCCTTGGTGTCTCTTTCTAATTCTGCTTCTGCATTTTTCATTTCTCCCTGCAAAGTAACCAGACGGATTTCAGATTCGTTTACAACTTTCGACAACTCTTTGTGTTGTTTGTCAAAAATGTTTATTTCAGTGCTCAACATTTCTGAATCTTTTTCGTATTCAGATTTTTTTAATTCAAGTTGTTCAATTTCAGGAATTAAAACCTGTAGGCTTTTTTTCAACTCATCAATATCGGTCGAACAGATTTCTATTTCATTCTTAAGTCTTTCCGAAAAATCATTCGCTCTTTTTTTCTCAAATTCAATCTGCGCAATTTGCATTTCCACAGAAGCCATCTGTTTTTCGAAACTTTTTACCTCATCGGTAAGTTTTTTTATATCTAACTCAGACAACTCGTTTGATTTATTTTGTAATCCGGTCCGTATTAATTCAATTTTCTCATGAATTTTTGTTTTTTCGGATTCCAGTTCGGCTACCTGCTCAGCCTTTCCAATCAGACCACCTTCACCGCTGCGAAAACTCCCGCCCCTGTATATTCCGCTTGTTGATTTAATATTTCCGTCAAACGATATTTCCTTTACCCCGGCTAACGATGCTTGTTTATCAATTTTGTCAATGAGAACTACATCGGCAAGCAGGAAATTTATCAGCGGTCGATAGATTTGTTTGACTTTTACAACATCTGCAGCCCAGGTTACAGAACTTTTCTTTGTTGCGGCTGATTTAATTATTTCAGGAACTCTGTCTAAACATACAAACACAGCCCGTCCCTTTTTTTCCTTTTCTAAAATGTTAATCGCTTCCAGGGCATGTTCTTTTTTTTCAACAACAATGTAATTGATTGCCTCGCCTAGCGCTGCCTCGATTGCAGGTCTGAATTTTTCATCAGTGTTAACAATATCGCCAACTGTTACAAACTTTTTTGACTTAAGTGTAGGTTCAGTTATTAAATACTTTACACCTTCTTGTTGACCGTCTTGTCTTTCAATTAATCCTGTAAGAAAATCAATTTTTGCTGTTATTTTGTGAATTTCATTTTTTAAAGATAATTCATCCTGCTGAAGCTGCGCAATTTCTGATTTATACTTCTTTACCAATTCCTCGGTATTAAAAAGTTCCATTTCTGAGTGCAAAAATTGGCGTCGCAATTCTTTGTCACGTACTGTTAACTCAGTAACCTTGATCGAATTTTTATTTATTTCGTTTTCATAGTGCTCGAGGTCTTCTTTATCGCGGTCAATTATCCGGAATAAATTTTCAATTTTCCCTTCTATGCCCCCCTTTTCACCGTTTTTCTGAACAACGTTTTGCAGAATGGAAATAATCTCGTCGTTCAATTTTGCTAATTCTGTCTTTTTACCAATCAATATATTTACAAAATTTAGGAGGTCGCCGTTCTTTTGATTATAATCCGCAGTTATTGCCCCGATTTCTTCATCAAATTTTTTAATTTTTTCCTGAATCTCAATTTTCTTAATCCCCAGTCGTTCTTTTTGAGCATCTGATTCAACTATTTCCTTTTCAAACCTTTCGATGGTCGAAATATTTGAATTTTTCTTTTCATTCCCGATAATTATTGTTTCATCAAGTTTGTGTTTCCTGGAAACAACATCAGCAAGTTCTTTTTGAAACTCTATCAATTTTTTTTCTACTTCACTTATCTCAGCCCGCATTTTATCCAGATGGGTTTCTTGGGCGCTCAGCTCTTCATCCACCGTAATTTTTTCCAGGTTTACATTATCATATTTTTCCTGCAAAGGAATCAGCTTGCCGTGGAGATAAGCATATTCGTGTTCGAGTAGATCAATTTCGAGTGATTTAAGATTTTTAGATAATTCATTGTATTGTTCAGCCCTCTTCGACTGTCTTTCAAGGGCGTTAACGGTTTTTTGAACTTCCTTAACAATATCGTTAACACGCACAAGGTCTTGCTGAACATTTTGCAATTTATTATATGCGGCTTTTCTTCTGTGTTTATATTTTGTAACGCCTGCAGCTTCTTCGAATAACCTTCTTCTCTCATCTGTTTTATCGCTCAATATGGTCTCAACCATCTTCAGCTCGATAACAGAGTAAGCATCAGCCCCCATTCCGGTATCCATGAACAAATCGAGGATATCCCTTAATCTGCAAGGCACACGGTTTAATAAATATTCACTTTCTCCGGAACGGTAAACACGGCGCGAAACTGTTACCTGGGAATATTCAGTCGGCAATATTCCTTTCGTATTTTCGATAATCAAAGATACTTCTGCCATACTTAACGGTTTGCGGTTTTTGGTACCGTTAAAAATCACATCTTCCATTTTATCAGAACGGAGTGTACTGTAACGCTGCTCGCCAAGCGCCCAGCGAATAGCATCGACAATATTGGTTTTTCCACAACCGTTCGGTCCAACGATTGCTGTAATTCCGGAATCGAATGATAAGTTGACATTCTGTGCAAACGATTTAAAACCAAATATTTCTATTTTTGATAAATACATTTAAATGGTGATTCTATAAAATGTTATGTGATTCAAGTAAATATTTTAAAAACACAGAGGAAGAAAAAGAATATTCGATATAACTGAAAATAATTGCAATACTTACCAGTATAATACCAAACCCGAGAAGATATATTTTTATCGGATTAATATCATATATGATCGACATACCTTTGAGTAAACGTAACAACGACCAAAACAGAATTACAAAAATAAATATATAGGAAGGAATTATGTATATCGGATCCTGAATAACCTTAAACATGATCATACTAAAAGGAATCAGGATTATCATTGGCAGATGCGACCATACAGTGATCGAGTATGCATGGTATATATAAACCCTCAGACGGATGAACAGAGAGAAAAATTTCACTGCTGCCATCAATAAAACGAATAAAACAATAAATATCATGGAAAAATAAATTATGAAAAGATACTCCTGCCATACCAGTATTATGAGCCACTCTTTTACATCGTCAATAAGAAGTTGACTTAAAATATTATCAACTAACAGATCATATCTGTAATGAGAAAAAATACTGGAAAGTATGATTGCCATAGTAACCGAAAGTATAATAGACAAGAAAATGCTGTGACTCACAGGAATAATTCGTTGATCCCTCACATCCGCGTAAAAATTATAACTCCTGAATAACGATCGGTGAACATTTTCCCTGAATCTTCGATTGCTGTTGTAGAAAAATGCAAGAGAAATTAATATAATTAAGCCTGCGATAACAAAAACCATAGGTGTTCCCGATGAATAATTGCCCACGGGCAATGCCGAAACTTTCTCTCCATTAAATACGCTTCTCATAACATCGAATACAATGCGTCGTTCTCCGTCAAAACTTATCATTCCCATTGAATGAACATAAGGATTACCGGAGGGAGTCGACAACGCCGGTCTGTCACCACGCCAGTCATTGAACGACCAAAAAACGCTTCCTGCAAAATTCATCTCTTTTATTTCCTGAAATGCGTGCCAGGCAAACCATGCTTGTGATTCTAAGGAAACCGGATCACTGTATCCGTTCCGGTTTTTCGGTTCAATTTCAATTCCGTATTTTCCGACAATTAAGAGTTTATCTTTATGGTTTTCTTTCCATAATTTTAAATCTTTTTTCAGAGTCTGAATACCATCAATAGCATTCGAATTATAATTTAAAGAAATAATTTCTACCTTTTCGGAAATTTTATCAATTAATTCGTGGAATTGGTCAAACTGCCCTGAAATTTGATTTGCCAGTAGCGTCAGATAAACCGGGCGGTTGTCGAGAGTTTTAATACTATCGTTGACCGATTCAAGATACCGCAGTAAGTCGTTGGAACTTTTTTGATTGAATTCAATTTCATTTCCTATCCCCCAGGCAAGTACGGAAACATTATTTCTGTCGCGCTGAACCATTTCCCTTGCATAAGCCTGAACTAAGTCAAGATAAAAGCCTTTCTTTATTATATCAACAGGAGTATTTGATATCGGAACTTCTTCGATAACAAACAACCCGTACCTGTCGCATAAATTAATCATGTATGGATGCGGGGGTCTGAGGAATCTGATAAGGTTTGCTCCGGTACTTCTGATACGCGCTATGTCCTTCTCCATTTCTTCGTAAGTTGTTGATGGTCCGAACATTTGGTGATCTTCATTCCATAGAACACCTTTTAAATACAAAGATTTACCGTTTAGATTGAAATGGTTTTTTTCAATTTTTAATTCTCTTATACCGTAGTTTTGTATGAATTCATCTATCAGAACATTTTCTTTGTCGTCAAGATACATTAATTTACACTTAACAACATATAAATCCGGCATCTCAGGAGACCATAATTTCGGGGTTTGAATAATGACTTCTGCTTTCACATATTTTGATTTTCGATTCGGAACCGTGATTGAAACAATCGAGCTTTTTCCAACCGGTTCATCGGTCAATTTATCATAAACCTCAACTTGGAAATTGTTTTCTTTGTGTTCGCCGCCAAACACAAAGCCAAAATTTTCAATTTGCGCTGTAACAGTAAGTTTTGATGATTTAAAATCTTGAGATAATTCAGATTTTACGACTGTTTCAGATATATATATTTTGGGAACTGCTAATAGATATATATCGCGTAAAATTCCACCGTAACCACGTTGACCACCGACAAATTGTCGTAAGGGAAGTGTTGTAGTCGGAGTTAATCTATTGTCACAGAAAACCTTTATTACATTTTCACTCCCAATCTGTAACACATTTTCACGAATAGGTAAAACAAAAGAAGTACCCCCGCCCATGTGCCTGCCAATAAAAGTTCCGTTTATTTGAATTTCACTCTGATAATGAATCCCATAAATTACTAATAAGAAATTATACTTATCAATCATTTGAGACGTGATATCGAAATTACGTTGAAAATCAACTTTAGCGGCAAAATCATAAGCTCCGGGCACCTGGATATTCTTCCACTGCTCACCCTCTATTGAATAGCGCCAATGTCCTGATAAATCTATCTTTAACCGTGTTGGAGTATCGGAAAACATTCCCACATCTGATCCGGAGGTTGTGGGTTGTCCATTTTCAAAAAATATCTTTCCCGTATCATAAGGTATATTCTGTGATAAGGCGTTTGTAATAATGAATAAAAATATTATGATTTTACAAAAAGGATTGTCCAATTTGTTAATTTTCCTCTCGGTATGTACAAAATAGGGGGTAATTACTTGAAATCATGTCAAAATTAGCCATTTACGACCTAAATATAATAAATTAAAGAGCAGAAAGCAATGGAAAAATATAGTGTAATAGCCCAGCGAAAATGTCAGGTATAATGCTCAGTAGTAATTGATCTTTCCCAGATTTTTGGACATAAAGTCAAGACATAATTAGTTATTTTTCAAATGCGATCGGTTATTTACACTCCTAAATTGGCAATAATTATCAGCCGTAAAGTGATACCCATGAACCTATAACAAAATTTGTTAAAGGATTTGGAACTACACAAGAAAAACTTTATATTTGCAACGAAATTATCATAGTTGTAAAATTGGTAATAAAAATTAATCAAGAAGTAAAGAATTAAATTATCCCGGATGTTAAAGAGAGTCTTAGGCCTGTTGTAAAGGTTTTTCCCCTCTATATCCCCATTAACAAATTTGTAATTTCTTCAATTTGATTTGAATTTTTTTCATTCCAAATCTATCTAAAGGGTTTACTATACCCCTATCTTCTTTATTTTTTAACAAGTTAAACAATTTTCACCATGCTGGCACAAGCGTTGTAACTATGTGATTAAAATCAACAATTTAATTTTACAAAGGAGTTTTAATCATAATGAAAATATTTTTACACCAAATTAATCAATTATTAGTCAGCAAGTGGATGAAGACCACGGTTATAGTATTTTTGTCATTCACCATTATAC
>CAYTID010000077.1:0-7250 GCA_964437735.1 uncultured Ignavibacteriaceae bacterium
GTGTATTTCAATATTGGAATAATTTCATGTCAGTTTTTGAAATTACTCCTAATCGTATCATTTCAGGAAAATTCAATATTTTTTTCCAGTATTCTTCACTATATAACACAACGGTAACCTTTTTCTCAATTTTTTTACTCTGAAGCAATGTAAGAACTTCCACTAATTCATCTATTGTTCCGAAGCCTCCCGGGAATATTACCATAGCCGCAGCCAATGATACGAACCAGAATTTTCTCATGAAAAAATAGTGAAATTCAAAATTCAGCTCATCATTTATGTATGGATTCGGCAATTGCTCATGCGGCAAACTTATATTTAAACCGATCGATTTCCCCCCAGCTGCAAGAGCGCCTTTATTGGCTGCTTCCATTATTCCCGGACCGCCTCCCGAACAGATTACAAAGCGTTCAGTCGAATTAATCGTCTTTGACCAAACAGTAAGCATTTTAGCTAATTCATACGATTCGTCATAATATTTCGACATCTCAAAATTAACTTGAGCTTTTGTCTGTTCTTCTATTAATTTTTTAGATGGTTTGGTTGATTGTTTGATTTTTAAATTTATTTCATACAAATGTTTGCGGGCTTCTTTACCCGGTTTTATCCGCGCTGAACCAAAAAATACTATTGTGTCGTGTATTTTTTCTTTACTGAATCTTGCATCAGGCTCTGTGTATTCCGAAAGTATCCTAATCTCACGTCCGTACGGACCTTTAAGAAATTCAATATTCTCGTATGCTTTTGGTTTTCTGGATTGGTTTTTCATTAAATATTTTTCCTATACGATTGAATAACCGCCGTCTATTGAAATTACCTGTCCGGTTATGTGTTTATTTTTTAGAGCTAAAAATATGATCATATCTGTTATATCGGCACTTTCGGCAAAATTCTTCAGTGGTATACTTTCTTCTTTTTGAAAGTACTCCCCCTCCAGATTTATTGTTCCCGGCGCAATCGCATTGACCATAATATGAGGCGCCAGACTTTTTGCCAGGCATTTAGTAAGCATTATTACTCCGGCTTTCGAAACAGAATACGGAATGTGTTTCGCAAAAGGTTTTATTCCGCCAAGAGATGCGATATTGATTATTTGTCCCGCTTTTCGTTTTAGCATATGCTTTGATACTTCCTGCGAACATAAAAAAGTACCTTTCAGATTTGTATCGATAGTCGCATCCCATATTTTCTCTGAAGTATTTTTTAACGTCCCCGGATAAAAGACAGCGGAATTATTCACAAGTAAATCGATATGTCCGAATATCTCCAAACTTTTTTTTATCATATCCCTTACTTGTAACGGTTTTGTTACATCTGCTTTTACCGATATTGCACGTTTCCCTGTAAATTTGATAATCTCCTTTACGGTTTTAGCAGCTTCTTTTTTGGAAGTTTTATAGTTTACAATAACATCAAAACCGTTTCCAGCTAATTCTAAAGCTATACGTTTACCGAGTCTTTTGCCTCCACCGGTAATCAGAGCGACTTTTGTTATTTGTTTTTTTTTATTTATACTCAATGGATTTAAAATAATGATTTAACTAAGTGTTCGAGATAAAACCGATCGATGTCGTCAAAATAATTGATGATGTGGCTATCAACGTCAAGCACACCTACAAGTTTTCCTTTTTTATACATAGGTATCACAATTTCAGATTTCGACATCGGGTCGCAATAAATGTGTCCGGGAAACTGCGCAACATCGGGGACAAGGATTGTTTTTCTTTCTTTTATAGCAGTTCCGCAAACTCCGGAGCCCTTTTTTATTCTGATGCAAGCCGGTTTTCCCTGAAAGGGTCCCAATACAAGTTCATTTGTCTTCCAGAGATAAAATCCCACCCATGAATATTCATCAAAATTCATTTTTAGGATTGCGGAGATATTTGCTAAATTGGCAATAAAGTCGGGTTCATCTTCAATAGTTGAACGGATAACTTTTAGAGTTTCTTTGTACTTTTCAGCTTTATCGGTTATTTCTGTCTTTATAAAATTATCAGTCATTGTAATTAAATATATCAAATTAAAATTATTTTTTCAAAGCAACACTTGCATGCTTGCTTTTTATATACTTCATCCATAGAAAAGTAAGTATACTCGAACCCAGCAAAACTCCCAAAAACCAGATTACAATATACTTTTCATTTTGTGTTTTATAAATTTCCGTCGCGATATTACCGATTATCAACCACTGAAAAACATAGATGGCGGTTACATTTTTTCCGAGCCATTTTAAATATAATAATAAAAATGAATTACCGGCTTTCACGTCAATCTCCGATAATATCACAGAGATAAAAATAATAAAAAGCGTTGACCAGAGGAAAAACAAAATTTCATGATGATAATATTGTTTTAAATCGGATGCGATATTGAGCGCATATTCAAACGTGATTGCAAGTAATAAAAATATTGATAGCAGAGCTACAATCAGGTAACTCCGGTTTTCAATAAATCTTCGATGCCAACGACTAAGCTGAAAAAATAAATATCCGAGGAGGGGGTAGGTTAACCACGGAAACACAGGAAAATACGACCAGTCATAATTCCCCCAGAAAAATGCAACGAAATATTGCATAAATCCGGCTTCGGGATAATAAATTGTTGGAAGATATACCGTACTCGAAGAAATGAATAAGATGATAACACTTACAATTCCTACCGATAAATTATATTTTTTTATGAACGAAATAATAATAATACTGAGTCCTGCCAATGGCAATATATCGACACCAAAAATATAGTGAAACGGATTCAGATCGATTCTCCCCTCACCTATCCATCTTAACAGATTGAGATTTAAACCAAAGTTCAGTAAGATTCCTGCGGAAAAAAGAACAATACCTCTTTTTATCAATTGCATCTGATTTTTTTGAGATTTGGCAATAAAATAACCCATAACCGCCATAAAAATCGGAGCAGCCGGAGGTCCGCCAAGAAACAATAAAATCTTTCCTACATGCGATTCAATAAATGGATCCGCTATAAAATTTTCAACAATATGTACTTGGATCATAGTAACCACCGCCAGACCTTTGAGCAGGTCGGCAAGTGAATTTCTGTTCGTTAGATCGTTTAAAAATATATCTTTATTAAAATTAAACATTTCCTCTGTTAAACTTGTAAAGCATTAAAGTATCAAACCGTAACAATATATGAATAATTTGATATATTTCAATCACTTTTTTA
Organism: uncultured Ignavibacteriaceae bacterium; assembly: GCA_964437735.1. Classification (GTDB taxonomy): domain Bacteria; phylum Bacteroidota; class Ignavibacteria; order UBA10030; family BY39; genus CAYTID01. The sequence goes on from CAYTID010000077.1 coordinate 3,187, forward strand.
TACCCGATTTGGCAGCCTTCCCCTCACGTGCTTTATTGGTTTATTTTGACTTATATGTTAATTATTATTAGATTTCATTACATTTATAACAATTTAAAACAAAATTTTTATGAAGAAAAATATTTTTACAATTACAATTCTCTCTCTTATGCTTTCAGTAAGTGTTTATACGCAATGGAATCTGAAGTGGTCATCCTCAAATATTGATACAACTACTTATTCTGGTTACATTAATTTTCAGAAAACAGGAAACATCTGGATCAACCGTTTATATTTCCTGGATTATAGTAAGTTTCAAATAACACAAAGTACCTATTCAAATGTACCGGCTTATACATATTACTTTACTGCAGCCGAACAACTTGCCGGGAATCAGATATATTCTCTGAAAACTGACTTGAACGGCGATAATATTACAGATTTTTATATTATCTCATATTACGGAACCTCCCCAAATTACCGTCGGGCTTTTAAAGTATTAGATATCACGAATAATACCGTTATTTTTCAACGCGATGTATCAAACTCTACTTATTATGCTCCATCCTTACATGATATCGACGGTGACGGAATATTGGAGATGATTGTTGTAAGGACAACTTATCCCCCGACAAATGCTTATTACTATGAAGTTTATAATACAGGAGTTACAGGTTTAAAAACTGAAAAAAATCTCCCCATGAAAATAGAATTAAAACAAAATTATCCTAACCCTTTCAATCCCAATACGACCATTGAATATGACATTGAAAATGCCGGGCAAGTAAAAATCGACATTTTTAATATTCAAGGAGAAAAAGTTAATACACTCATCGACGAGCATCAAGTTCCCGGAGTGCACCGGATTAATTGGGACGGAATAAGTCAGTCGGGCGAAAAATTACCTTCTGGAATTTATTTCTACAGAATGAATAATATCGAACAAAGTAAAAAAATGATTTTACTAAAATAAATTTATGAGCTTCCAAATGAATCAATTTCACATTCCTGAAAATCTTGCAATAAGCGATTCCGGATTTTTATTTATGCCGAGCACGGGTGAATCCTTTACATTAAACGAAATAGGAAAAGAAATCCTTCGATTAATGCAATCAGGTTCAACATCCGACGAAATTATAAATATAATTTCAAACTCTTTCGAGGTTGACAAAACTTCTTTTGAAAAAGACCTGGAGGATTTTATTGGACAGTTAAAAAATTATAATCTACTGAAGAAAATATGAATATAGCAGTAACCGGACTTAATGCAACCGACAATCCCGGACCAGGCGTACCAATAATCCGAAGCTTACGTGACTCTAAAGAGTTTACAGGTAAAATAATCGGACTTGCCTATGACTCACTCGAACCCGGATTGTACATGGATGATATCGCCGATAAAAGTTATATCATTCCATATCCGTCGAGCGGTCTTGAAAATTATCTTAACCGACTTAAGTATATTCAACAACAGGAAAACATCGATTTCATTATCCCATCACTCGATTCTGAACTATATGCTTATAATAAATTGTCGGATAAATTATCCGAAATAGGAATAAAAACATTTCTACCCACTTTAGAGCAACTGAACATACGCAGTAAAGATAAATTATTCGAATTTTGTCAAAATAACAGTATAAAAGTACCCAAAAATATACTTGCCTTATCCCACAAGGACCTTTACTTGATCCCCGATTCATTTAAATATCCGGTGGTTGCAAAAGGAATTTTTTATGAAGCGTATATTTGCAATAACTTCGAGGAAACACAAACCGCTTTCAATAAATTAACAGCCAAATGGGGATATCCGGTAATTATTCAGGAATATATAAAAGGTGATGAATTTAATGTTGCTGCATTAGGTGACGGAACAGGCACGACTGTCGGCGCCGTTGCAATGCGCAAAACTTATATTACCGATAAAGGAAAAGGCTGGGCAGGAATTTCCATTGACGACAATGCTTTGATGGAACTGACAAAGAAAGTTATAGGCAAAACAAAATGGAGAAGCGGCCTTGAACTGGAATTTATTAAAGATAATAAGACGAAAGAATACTATTTATTGGAAATCAATCCAAGATTCCCCGCCTGGATTTATCTTGCCACATGCGCAGGTCAGAATATGCCCTACGCACTCTTAGAATTGGTTTCCTCAAAAGAAGTTGCACCTTTTAATAAATATGAAGTTGGGAAAATATTTGTCCGGTGTTCGTGGGACTTAATAAGTGATGTAAAAAAATTCGAAAGTATAGCTGTTTCAGGAGAAATATAAATATGACAACAAAAAAAAGGTATGAACGACCTGTAATTACAAAACTCCAATCGGGGATGATGAACAAATTCGGATCACAAACTATTTCAGCCCCAATGTCCGAAATCGATGGCGTCACGGTAAATTCATTAATCGATCAGCACGGTTCTCCCCTATTTGTTCTATCTGAAAAAATGATTCGTCAGAATCAAAGAAACGCTTACCGCATATTCAAAAACCGATATCCGAAAGTCCAGTTCGCTTGGTCATACAAAACAAATTATCTGGATGCAGTTTGCTCAGTTTTTCATCAGGAAGGATCATGGGCTGAAGTCGTTTCCGAGTTTGAATATGACAAAGCCCGAAAGCTCAACATCAAAGGCGAGCATATAATTTTCAACGGTCCTGATAAAAGTGAAACGGCATTGCTGAAAGCAATAAAAGACAAGGCAAAAATTCACATAGACCATTTTGACGAATTGTATAAAATTATAGAACTTACCGACAAGCATAAGCTTAAAGCAAATGTAGCAATTCGCATTAACATGGATGTCGGAATCTATCCGAAGTGGGATAGATTTGGTTTCAATTTCGAAAATGGAGAGTCATGGCAGGCAATCAAAAGGATTGTCGTCAATAAAAATCTGAACCTCATCGGTCTTCACACACATATCGGAACATATATAATGAGCGCTGAAGCATACAGGCTTGCTGCAATAAATCTCGGATCGCTTGCGAAGAGTATCAAAGCTGAGTTCGGAATTATAATTGATTATATCGACCTTGGCGGAGGTTTTGCATCAAATAATACTTTGATCGGTCAGTATTTACCCGCCGAGCAGGTTGTTCCTACGATGGAACAATATGCTGAGGCAATCGCATCCGGTTTGTTCGAAATTTCGTTCAGTCAGAATGAACTACCGACACTGATACTTGAGACTGGAAGGGCTTTAATTGATAATGCAGGATATTTGATTACTTCAGTCGTAGCTAATAAACGTTTAACGAATGGACGCCGTGCCGTTATCATCGATGCGGGTGTTAATCTGATGTTTACTAGCTTCTGGTATAATCACAAAATATCACTGGCACAAGATAGCGGAGTTCACACTGAAGATTCCTCTTTATACGGTCCGCTCTGCATGAATATTGATTGCGTAAGAGAAAGTATAATACTCCCCTCACTCAAATTGGGCGACAAGTTGGTAATCCATTATGCAGGCGCATATAATCTGACACAGTGGATGCAATTTATAACAATGCGTCCTAACGTCGTGATGGTGATGGAAAATACAACAGCTGAGTTGATAAGAAAAAGAGAAACAATTGAGAATATACTCGAACAGGAAATAATACCTAAGCAACTAAGATTAAAATAATGAAACTATTCCTCGATTCGATATTTTTCAGTTACGGTCAAATCTTTTTTTCCAGCAGAAAATGGTTTGGGATTGTTGCCATGGGGGCAACATTCGTCATACCAAAGTTAGGATTGATGGCATTACTCGCTGTTGTGATATCGAATCTCCTTGCAGTAATGTTAAAATTTGATAGGACAAAAATCAGGAGCGGATTTTACGGATTTAACGGTATTTTATTCGGAGCCGCTGCATCATTTTACTTTGAGCTTAGTCCATTTCTACTGATGATCATTCCTGTTTTTATAATCATCACTTTCTTTATCTCTGCGGCGTTGGAGCATTATCTGGCTTCAGCCTTCAATTTACCCGGACTGAGTCTCCCTTTTGTGTTTTCCCTATACATTTTTTTTATTTTTTTAGGAAATTATGATTTCATTCATTACAAGTATTTTGAATTTACAGGCTTCGAC
>CAYTID010000077.1:7299-10506 GCA_964437735.1 uncultured Ignavibacteriaceae bacterium
TTCTTCCGCCGCTTGCGGTTACTTATCTAAAATCCATCTCGCTTATTCTTTTTCAATCGAGTGTAATTTCCGGATTGATATTGACTATCGCAATAATTTTCTTTTCAAGAATATTATTTTTATTAAGCGTAGCAGCCTTTTTACTTAATTACTTTTTCCTGCACATTGTTTTGTTTGAGCAAAATGAAACTGTTCTGATATTAACGAGCTTTAACTCAATCTTAACCGCATTCGCTCTGGGTGGAAGTCTGATTATTTCCTCCCGGAAAAGTATTTTTTTAATTACTCTATCTACACTTATTGTTATTATATTTACGGTTTTCTTTATAAAGCTGCTCTCCGTTGTACAGCTCCCGGTTTTAGTGCTCCCATTTAATATCGTTGTTTTGTCAACTTTATACACTCTGAAATTCAGACAGGAACACACTGATTTTGTTTTGTTATATTTCCAGCCCGGTACTCCGGAAGAAAATTATTATTATCACAATAACAGGAAGTTTAGATTCGATAAATTTAAAACACTCGCTCCTCAACTCCCCTTCTTCGGTTTATGGAATGTTATGCAGGGACATAACGGTAAACTGACTCACAAAAACGATTGGCAGTATGCTTACGACTTTGCGGTTATTGACAACAAGGATTCGCAATTTACTGATAAAGGTAACACTTTAACAGATTATTACTGTTATAAACTTCCTGTTGCTTCTCCCCTTGATGGTAAAATTGTAAAAGTGACAGACGGAATACAAAATAATACTCTCGGCGAGGTAAATATTGAGAAAAATTGGGGTAACACCATTATCATTGAGCATGGAACCGATATTTATTCTTCCCTCTCTCATCTTGAACCTGATTCGATTAAAGTGAAAAAAGGAGACACTATTAAAAAAGGCGACATCGTTGCGCAATGTGGAAACAGCGGACGTTCCCCTTATCCCCATCTTCATTTTCATTTTCAGATTAACGACAAGCTGGGAGGAAAGACCTTAAAATATCCTTTTGCCAATTTCATTGAAAAAAAAGGAAATCAATATTTACTGAAGACATTTGAATATCCTGATGAAAACAGTGTTATACAGAACATTGAAATTCACAAAATCATTAGTAAAACATACGACTTTAAATTAGGCGACGTTTACAAATTTGAGTGTGAATCAAAAACACATTCATATATTGAAGAATGGGAAATCAAAGTTGATATTAATAATAACCAGTACATCGAATCTAACCGGGGCGCTTTTCTTTACTTTTACAAAACCGACACAATATTTTATTCGATAAATTTCGTGGGCAATAAGGATTCCGGACTCCACTTCTTTTATCTTGTCTCTCAGCAAATTCCTTTATGTTATCATAAGAATCTTTACTGGCGGGATCAGGTTATCTTATCCTCGCTGCTGAATAATTTCGTCAGATACTTCTCCGAATTCTTCATTTTATTTGGTAGTCAGATTAAGGCTGAAGTTACTTATCGATTTGACGATTCGGATGATGATATATATAAAATTTTGAGCGCGATCGAAGTATCAGGAAGCGGATTATTTTCTTTCTATAAAAAGCAATTCAACGGCGATATTGTTATCAATGACGATGGATATTTAGAGTCTTTCGAATTTAAAATAGATAACAAAACTTATTTTAAAGCAAAAATAAAAAAAGAGGTAAATAATGAAAATGAATAAATATGTAATATTGAGCTTAACCGTAATCGCTGTAATATTAGCATTTTTCACTCATGAAGTATTGACACAAAAAATTGATACTAAAATTACGATATTTCACGAGTCAATAAAAGCGGAAAGCATTGGCGATTATCAAAAAGCGATTGATAAATTACTTGGCATTTATAAAGAAAATCAGAATGACTATTTGATAAATCTGCGATTAGGCTGGCTATATAACTCGATTGAAAAATACAAAGAATCACGCGAATATTATACCAAAGCGGTTGCCGCATCAGACAAGAAAAGCATTGAAGCGTTGCTTGGACTTACACTCCCACTCGCAGCGATGAATGAATGGAGTCTTGTGAAGATGACTTATAATGATATTTTAAAAATTGATAATAATAATTATACTGCAAATTTGCGACTTGGTCAGCTTACCCTGAACGCTGGTGATTATGTATCCGCAAAAGAATTTCTGGAAAAAGCTTATAACAATTATCCTAGCAATTACGACCCGAATTTATCGTTAGGCTATACCTATTTTTACCTTGGGGATAAAAAGAAAGCCGAGAATCACTTGAAAAATGCTTTGATGTTTTCTCCCGGCGATTCTCTCGCATTAAAAGGATTAAGCTTACTCAAATGAAAAATTTAAGATTTGGGTTCCTGTTAGTATATATACTAAGTACCCTTCTATTCATTTTTAAAAACGAAACAGTAGCGAATGGATTAACATTCTATCCATCTGCTTATTTCGTTAAAGGGAATTATTCCGATGAGAGAAGATCGGAGAATTATTCTTTTTACAACACAGTGAAAATCACAGACCGATTTTATTTTACAGGCGCATTCGAAAAACTGAAACTCACATATACAGATTTCACATTAGGACAAAACAATTATCTTGCCGGCGGATATTTAAACCGCTTTCCATTTTTCTTCAAGATATATTATTCGCACATCGATTCCGATGTTCTGGAAATCAACTCCTCCTCTAATCTGATTTCAGGCGAGGTATTTTATTTCATCAAGCCATTTTATTTTGGCACCGCATATTCATTTTATAAAATTAATGATGAAGTAAATACAATTTCAAATCAGGTGACGCTAAGGTTGGATTGGATAATTAATCCGATAATTTACTTATCAATAAGACCTAATTTCACTCATGCGATTAATAAACAAAAATTTTTATCTTTATCAGGAAAACTGAGTTTTTCACCGACATCAAAATTCACTTTAAAAGCAGCCGGAGCAATCGGTAAAAGAATTTATTATTTCGACAACAATCTATTGATTATATTCAACCAGCCTGAGATACAAAAAAGTCTGTTAACGTTACAGTGTGATTACAATTTATTAGAGGAATTAACTATAACAGGTGGGTTTCAGAAGACTGAATTTAGCGGCTATACAATTAACCATTTCATAATAGGATTAAAATCGAAAATTAATTTGAAGTTTTAAGCGAAGAATATCATAGGTCGTGCGCCCACCAGGACTCGAACCTGGAACCCGCTGATTAAGAGTCAGCTGCTCT
>CAYTID010000078.1:0-10439 GCA_964437735.1 uncultured Ignavibacteriaceae bacterium
CAAACTACTTCACAAGTTGTAGTTCCGGATAAGGACAGACCTACTGAATTAGAACGCGGTGTTTTCGGATTAGGAGGTGCGATAGGATTAGGCACAGGAATGGGTTTGAGTTTTCGTCATCACCTTCCATCAATCGTTTCATATCAGGTTGTAGCAGGAATAATAAAAGATTCCAAACAACTTTCCTATAATCTTGGTCTGGAATTTCAATTCGATTTGGTCAGAGGTGAAAAATCGAGATTTTATGTCGGTGGTGGTTCAGGGTATTTTTACCGGGGTGAAGAAGCAAATGAACTGAAGGGACCATTTAGAATGGCAGCTGGAATAGGGCTTGAATCGAAAGCAAGGGAAGCATTGCATATTAACGGCAGTCTCTTCTTTACTTATTTTAGCAGCGGTAATATAATGCCTCTTCCACAGGTGGGAATTCATTATTATTTCTTCTAAAATTGATTGTAAAGTCTGAATATCGTATATTTAACCGACTTATTAAAAAATTTTTAAAAATATGGCAATGGATATATTTTCTTTCTTCGTCTTAGCTATCACTTCGATAGTAACCGCAGTTTTAGTTATTACACAACGCAGTCCGATTATGAGTGTTGTGTATTTGGTGTTGAATTTTATAATCCTTGCCATAGTTTATCTGACATTACAGGCACAATTCATTGCTGTGATTCAAATAATTGTTTATGCCGGCGCAATTATGGTTTTATTCCTATTTGTGATTATGCTTTTAAACCTGGGAAAAGAAGAATATCTGAAAGAAAAAATTACTTACCGCAAAAAAATCGGAATTGTGTTGACTGTAGTTTTGATGATTCAGATAATAACTGGTCTGACGTTGACATTTGGCGATTATACTAAAAAGATATCACCCGCCGCTGAAAATATTGGTACAGTCGAAAGTATAGGAATGATTTTATTTACAGAATATCTTTTTCCATTTGAAATTACATCAATATTATTATTGGCGGCAATAATCGGCGCCGTCGTACTAGCTAAGAAAAGAATTAATTAATTATGGTCCCATTAAATTACTATTTAGCGCTCAGTGCAATTCTATTTACAATTGGGGTTGTCGGGGTTCTGACTCGCCGGAATGCAATTATAGTTTTTATGAGTATCGAACTCATGCTCAATTCGGTAAACCTTACGCTTATTGCTTTCTCATCCTATTTGGGAAACGCTACCGGACAGATGTTCGTATTTTTTGTTCTTACAGTAGCGGCTGCGGAAGCTGCTGTCGGGCTGGCGATAATTATCGCCCTGTTCAGGAATAAAATGACCGTCAATATTGATGAAATTAATATAATGAAATGGTAAATAAATTACGGAGAATTTAATTAATGTACGATTATGTAGGTTTTGTAATTCTCTTCCCCCTGATCGGGTTTTTGATAAACGGCTTGTTCGGATCGAAAATAAAATCTGAAAAAATTATCGGAATTATCGGGAGCGGTTCGATAGGTTTATCCTTTGTTCTGGCAGTTGGTATTTTCTATGAAATGCTTTCACTCCCTGTGGATGACCGATTTGCTGTCATTGAAATATTTAAATGGATTCAAGCAGGCGCCCTATCGATAAGTGTTTCTTATCAGATCGATCAACTTTCTATCTTAATGACATTGATTGTTACCGGAGTCGGTTTCCTGATCCATGTTTATGCAATCGGATACATGCACGGGGATACCGGTTTCTGGAGATTCTTTGCCTATCTCAACCTTTTTATTTTCATGATGCTTAACCTTGTTCTTGCCGATAACTTTTTATTAATGTTTCTCGGCTGGGAAGGCGTAGGATTATGCTCATACCTGCTGATAGGATTCTGGTATCAGAAAAAATTTGAAAAAAGCACAACAAGTGCTGCTGCAATGAAGGCTTTTGTTGTGAATCGTGTCGGTGATTTCGGTTTTTTAATTGCAATGTTTTTAATTTTCATCACTTTCGGAAGTTTAAAGTTTGAGACGGTATTTTTACGCGCCACGGCTTTTTCAGTCGGAGATATTACAATATTCTGGATTGCTCTTTTACTATTCGTCGGAGCGACCGGTAAATCAGCACAGATACCATTATATGTCTGGCTGCCCGATGCAATGGCAGGACCGACACCTGTTAGTGCATTGATTCATGCTGCAACAATGGTTACTGCGGGAGTTTATATGGTTGCAAGAGCTTCCGTGTTATTTGCACTATCACCGTCTGTAATGACAATCATTGCAGTTATCGGCGCCCTTACGGCAATATTGGCTGCAAGTATAGGTTTAGTTCAAAACGGAATAAAAAAAGTTCTTGCTTATTCAACTATTAGTCAATTAGGATACATGTTTTTGGCTTTGGGAGTGGGAGCATTTGCTGCGGGGCTGTTCCATGTTTTGACACATGCATTTTTCAAAGCGTTATTGTTCCTTGGTGCGGGGGCAGTAATTCATGCCATGCATGATGAGGAAGATATACAAAAAATGGGCGGTTTGAAATCGCATATGCCGATTACTTACAAAACATTTTTCATAGCGACATTAGCGATATCAGGTATCCCGCCACTTTCAGGATTTTTTTCAAAAGATGAAATTTTATGGAAAGTATTTTCTTCTGGATTTTGGCCCCTGTGGGTAATAGCAGCAATCGGCGCAGCTTTGACAGCTTTTTATATGTTCAGACTAACTATACTGACATTTGAAGGAACGCCAAGATGGGAGAAAGGAAAACACCCGCACGAAGCTCCAAAACTTATGGCTATTCCATTAGTTATTCTTGCTATACTTTCTATAATCGGTGGATTTGTTGGTATTCCTGCGAGTTTAGGAGGAGGTAATGCTATCGAACATTTTCTTGATCCCGTTTTTGAAAGTGCAAATACTGTTTTAGCTCTCGGACATCATGGAGTAGAACCGACTGAATATTTATTAATGGCGTTTTCTGTACTGATAGCTTTAGCCGGAATATTTTTAGCGCGCCATATCTACCTTAATCGTAAGGAGATTGCTGAAAAATTAGTTTCAAAATATAACCGCATTTACAAATTGTTGTTTAATAAATATTATATCGATGAAATATATGATGCAGTATTGATCAATCCGACTGTAAAAAGTTCTGAAAAATTGTTATGGAAGTTTTTTGATGTCGGCATTATTGACGGCGCTGTTAACGGTACGGCAAAATTAATTAATCTTATCAGTGGTTATACTCGCAGAATTCAAACCGGTGTTACACAAAGTTATGCTATATATTTTGTAGCCGGTATTATAATTATCCTTGCAATTTTAATTATCCGTTGAAATAAAATATGAACTACTTGGAAAACCTGCTAACATACATCATTTTTGTTCCTTTATTGGGTGCGGCACTCATATTATTTATCAATCGCGAAAAAGATACTCTGATCAAAACAGTCGGACTTATTTCAAGTCTGATCGCATTTATTTTATCCGTAATATTATTTATTGAATTCGACGGTACGAACCCTGGTATGCAATTCGTTTACAAGATAATATGGATTGAAGATTTAAATATTTCTTACCATGTTGGCGTTGATGGAATATCCATATTAATGGTTGTGCTTACCACATTTCTGACTCCGCTCGCGTTGCTTTCATCGTGGAACTCAATAACCAAAAGTGTTCGGAATTATATCGTGATGATGTTGTTTCTTGAAGTCGGAATGCTTGGCGTGTTCTGTGCTCTCGATCTGTTTTTGTTTTACGTTTTCTGGGAAGCGATGTTGATACCAATGTATTTTATAATCGGAATATGGGGAGGCGCCAACCGTATTTATGCGGCTATTAAGTTCTTCCTCTACACTATGTTCGGCAGCTTACTTATGCTTGTTGCCATTATTTGGTTGGGATATTACGCTTCAACTTTACCTGACGGTAAGTTTACGATGAATTTGCTTGAATTACTTGAGGTCGCTCCACATATACCGATGCAAATTCAGGGTTGGATGTTCCTTGCTTTCACATTAAGTTTTGCGATCAAAGTTCCTTTGTTTCCGTTTCATACTTGGCTACCTGATGCTCACGTTGAAGCTCCGACCGCCGGAAGTGTAATTCTTGCAGGCGTTCTCCTTAAAATGGGAACTTACGGATTGATCAGATTTTCCATTCCCTTATTTCCGGCAGCGGCTCTTGATTATTTACCCTATGTCGCCGCTTTGGGTGTGATCGGAATTATCTATGGCGCATTAGTGGCGATGGTTCAACCTGATATAAAAAAATTGGTAGCTTATAGCTCAGTAAGTCATTTAGGATTTGTTGTTCTTGGAATATTTGCATTAACTGAAGAGGGAATACAAGGCGGGATAATTCAGATGGTAAATCATGGCTTATCTACAGGAGCGCTCTTTATTATTGTCGGTATGCTTTACGACCGCAGACATACGAGATTGATTGCAGATTACGGCGGTATCGCGAAAGTGATGCCGGTTTTTGCTACGATATTTATGATTGTTACTTTATCCTCTATCGGACTTCCGGGGCTAAACGGTTTCATTGGTGAATTTTTAATATTAATCGGTGCATTTAAATCGACTTTCTTAAATTCTTTCGCTTTCGCGATATTCGCGGCGAGCGGCGTTATACTTGCTGCCGTTTACATGCTATGGATGTATAAACGGGTTATGTTCGGGACAATCAATAATTCTGCAAACTCGAGCTTAGTAGATTTATCAAAACGTGAAATTACTGTTCTTATTCCGATCATTATATTTATCGTATGGATTGGAGTTTACCCTTCTACTTTTTTAAATAAATCAGCTTCTTCAACTAAACAGTTAGTTGAAAAAATTGAATATTTTAAAGCCGCTGCCAGAGGAAATAGCAAAATAAAATAGTTTCTATTAAATGGAAATTTTCAAAATAAAATCTCGTCTCCGATTGAAATTTGATCAAATTAGGCAGCGGAGTGTCGCTGCTGTAATCTTAAGATTTATTATTTTATTTGGTTTGTGGCTAGTGTTCAGCGGACGTTTTGATATTACTCATCTTTCTTTTGGTATACTCTCTGTATTTATAATCATATTTATTAACTACAGACTAATGAAAATAAATTTATTTCCTGAAAGAGAGGAGCCGAATATCCCCGTTAAACTTCGAAGAATTCCTTTTTTTCTTTTATATATGGCTTGGGAGATAATTCTGGCAAGTTTACAGGTTACATATCTTGTAATTCATCCGAAATTACCAATAAAGCCTGCTATGGTGACTTTCCGAACAAAACTTCCATCAGCGGCTGCGAAAGTTGTGTTGGGAAATTCGATTACAATAACTCCCGGGACGCTGACTCTTGATATAGAACGCGACACGTTTATCGTTCACAGAATTATACCCGGCAGCACAGGTTCTTTGCAAAACGGAATGATGCAATCAAGGGTTATGAAGCTTTACTCTGATGAGAATTATAATATGGTTACGGATTTCAGGTTTTTAGAAAACGATGGGGGAGAACCAAGTGTCTAGCTTTTTTTTAATCACAACATTTGCTCTGGCGATTGCAATTATTCTTCCGTTATACCGTGTTGCACTTGGTCCCACAGTATATGATAGAATATTGGGTGCAGGTGTTATCGGTACAAAAACAATAGTATTGATTTCATTGGTAGGTTTTATATATAATCGATTTGATATGTTTGTGGATATTGTAATTGCATATGCATTCCTGAATTTTATAGGTGTTGTTGCGATCGCAAAATATCTTGAACGCAAAGGAATTGAAAAAGAATGACTATTACTGATATATTAGGGGGAATATTTTTACTGGCAGGAGCTTTCTTTGTCGTTATCGGTAGTTTAGGACTTTTAAGGTTTCCCGATTTTTTTACTCGAACTCATGCAACCGGTAAATGTGATACTTTAGGATTGACGCTTGTCCTAATCGGATTGGCTTTTTTTGCTGGTGGAATAATCGATACAATTAAACTTTTATTAATCGCTATACTTATTGCAGTAGCTAATCCCACTGCAACTCATGCAATAGCACGCGCTGCATATCGTCTCGGACTGAAACCGATCGTTTCCGATTCTAATAATGAAAAGGATTTAAATTAATGCTCTGGCATCTGGAGTTATTAATATATATTTTACTGATTGCGACTGCGATAATCGCACTCAGAGTTCGCGATCTACTTGCGGCAATTGTTGTACTGTCGGTTTATAGTTTTGCCTCTGCTTTTTTATTTGCCGTGCTGGGAGCTGTCGATGTGGGCTTTACAGAAGCTGTTGTGGGTGCCGGAGTTACCGGTATTCTTTTCCTGGCTGCGCTTTATTTTACTACCAGAAGGTCAATCGATTGAAGGCATTGTCTTACATATTATTGATAACTTTTGGTATACTACTCATATATGGAGTAAACGAATTACCTGAACGTGGAAATCCTGATACGCCGATGAATTTTGAGAAATCTGTTGCGGGAACTCAAGCCGCATCCGATTATTATATCAAAAATGCACTGAAGGATACTGAAACACCCAATATTGTCACAGCAATATTAGCTGACTATCGTAGTTATGATACACTCGGAGAAACCACGGTAATTTTTTGTGCAGGAATTGTAGTGTTTTTAATTTTAAGAAAGCAAAAAAGTGGTTCGAAGAACAGATAGCATAATAATAGGAATTGTAAGTAGATTTCTGGTCCCTTTCATTCAATTATTTGCTTTGTATGTTATTACACACGGACATTACAGTCCGGGAGGTGGATTCCAAGGAGGCGCTTTACTCGGAGCGAGTATTTTGTTATTAAGATTATCTGTTGGTCAAAAGGCAAGTGATATGGTTTTTCATTCTAAGTACGGAACGCCGATGAGCGGTTTTGGCGTACTAATATATGCTGCTGTGGGGGTTGCGGCAATTATAGGCGGCGGTCTGTATCTCGATTACACGAATTTGCCAATTCTCGGAATTGAGTCAGCTGCTTTAAGATCGTTGGGTATATTATTAGTTGAGATAGGTGTAGGAATCGGAGTTATGGCAACGATCATCGCGATATTCGATGATCTTGCGAGAGGACAATTCGATGACTGATTTTTTTATTGGACATGCGGCATATTATCTGATAATAGTCTTGCTGCTGATAGGACTTTATGGTATGCTTTTTAAAAAAAACTATATCAAAAAATTGATCGGATTAAATATCCTTCAATCATCTATAATTTTGTTTTTTGTTGCAAGCTCTTCAAAAAATAATGCGACAGTTCCTGTTATATTTTCGTTGGCAGGTGAAATAAATCCTGCTGATTATATTAATCCATTGCCTCACACACTTATGCTGACAGCTATCGTCGTCAGTGTGGCAACCACGGGTGTTGCTTTGGCACTTCTCATAATAATTTACAGAAGATATAAAACATTAAATGAAGCCGAATTACTGGAGCGGATGAAATGATATTTGAGCATTTTCCCGTTTTAATTCCGCTTTCTTTATTGCTTGGTGCTCTGATATCCGCCCCATTAGGTGTTTGGAAAAAACAATTTTCATTTCCCATTGCTTTGTTTGCGTCGGGATTTTCTTTTGTAGCTGCAATATCAGGAATTATCTTTGTTTTGAACACCGGTGTACATCGTTACTATTTAGGAAATTGGCCCCCACCCATCGGTATAGAATATGTTATAGATACACTCTCCGCTTTTGTTGTTCTGATTGTTGTCGGGATTGGATTTTTTGTAATGATTTATTCCCACCGTTCTCTGGAAAAAGAATTACCCGAAAAGGAAGTTCCATTTCATGCAGTAGCTTTACTTTTCCTTGCGGGTTTGAGCGGAATGGTTGTTACGGGCGACCTGTTTAATCTTTATGTATTTTTGGAAATATCATCTCTGGCAGCATATGCTCTTGTCTCAGTCGGAGAGAAGCGGGCTCCTGTTGCTGCCTTTAGGTATTTGATGCTTGGGACTATCGGAGCATCATTTTATTTGCTTGGTCTAGGGTATTTGTATATAACAACCGGTTCCTTGAATATTGCAGATATCGCCAAGATCATACCGCTCATTCAAAAAGATGGATTACTTTTGGTTTCTCTTTCGCTGATGATCGTAGGAGTAGGATTAAAGATGGCATTGTTTCCTTTACATCTCTGGCAGCCGGATGCGTATTCGTACGCTCCTTCAGCCGGCAGCGCATATCTCGCTCCGATCGCGACAAAAGTCTCAGCGTATGTTTTGATAAGAATATTATTTACCGTTTTTCAGCCGGAATTTGTAAGTATCAAATATCCGATTACAGATATTCTGGCTTATATTGCTGCTGCCGGAATTATTTGGGGTTCAATAATGGCGATCGCTCAGAAAGATTTAAAACGGATGCTGGCATATAGCAGCGTAAGTCAAATGGGTTACATAGCTCTAGGTATCGGACTCGCAAATCCATTAGGTTTTATCGGCGCGGTACTTCATATCCTGAATCATGCACTAATGAAGGGGACACTCTTTCTTGTTAGTGGTAATTTATATTACAGACTCGGTATTACAGATATCCCGAAATTCGATTCTAAATTAAGAAAAATGATGCCATATACTGTTTCCGCGTTTACCATTGCATCGTTATCGATGATAGGTATTCCACCCACAGCCGGATTTTTCAGCAAATGGTATTTAATTTTGGGAAGTATTGACGCCGGGAATTGGTTCTTTATATTTGTTATCGGATTATCAAGTTTGTTAAATGTTATTTACTTTTTTAGAATTCTCGAAAAAATGTATATCGAAAAACAAAGCAGCGGTGAAGATGTTGTAAAGAGTAATGAAGTTCCTGCTTCTATGTTATACCCAACACTTGTATTGGCTGCAGGCATTTTAATTGCAGGTTTATTAAACGCCTGGATAGTCGATTTCATAATTAAGCAAGCTTTACCCGCGGGATTGTAAATGCAAACATATTTCTCATACATACCATTTTATTCTGTATTGGTTTCTTTAATTGCTACGATACTAATTATTTTTAGTTCGAAAAAACCGAATCTCAGGGAATTCTGGACCATCGCAGCAGCATTTGTGAAATTCGGTTTGGTAGTATCGCTTCTTCCCGAATTTTTAAACGGACGAGTTGCGCAAATAGATGTTCTGAAGATTGCATCCGGGATTACGCTCTCATTTCGTGCTGATGGATTGGGATTAATATTTGCTTTAGTCGCAAGCGGCTTGTGGATAGTGACCTCCTTTTATTCCATCGGATACATGAGAAGTTTATCTGAACATAAACAGACAAGATATTTTGCCAGCTTTGCAATAGCGCTTTCAGCAGCTATGGGAATTGCGTTTGCATCAAATTTATTTACATTTGTTTTGTTTTATGAGATACTAACCATAGCCACATATCCTCTTGTAATTCATAAGGAAACACCCGAGGCAATTTCCGCGGGAAGAAAATACCTCGCATTTACATTATCGGCTGGTATTATACTTATTATTGCTATAGGATGGGTCTATTCAATGACTGGAAATCTGGATTTTCAACCAGGCGGTATGCTCGGCGGAATTGCAATTAGTGACAACCATTTAATGTTGCTATTCGTGCTCTTTATTATCGGAACAGGTGTAAAAGCAGCGATCATCCCTTTACAAAGCTGGCTCCCTGCTGCAATGGTCGCGCCGACTCCGGTTAGTGCCTTGCTTCATGCTGTCGCGGTTGTTAAGGCAGGAGTTTTTGGAATTTTACGTGTCGTTGGTTTTGTTTTTGGTTTTGATCTTCTTCATCAGTCAAATCTTTGGATGATCCTCGCTTCATTCTCGGCAATGACAATTATTGTTGCATCATTAATTGCATTCAGTCAGGATAATTTGAAAAAAAGGCTCGCTTACTCGACCGTTGCTCATTTATCTTATATTGTTTTAGGTGCAGCCCTGATAAATCCGGTTGCATTTACCGGTGGAATATTACATTTGACAGCACATGCTACAATGAAAATTACACTTTTTTTTGTCGCGGGTGCAATTTTTGTAAAAACACATATTGAAAACATTAGCGACATGGATGGTATAGGAATTAAGATGCCGATCACTATGGCTGCATTTACTATCGGCGCGATCGGATTAGCGGGCATTCCGCCAATGAATGGATTTGTTAGCAAGTATTTTCTTGTCTCCGGTGCTTTAAGCGCCGGGCATCCGATTATGATTGGAATATTTTTACTGAGCGGTTTATTAAATGCCGGTTATTTTTTTCCTATTATACTCCGTGCCTATTTTAAAAAGCCGGTTACAGAAATGAAATTCAGTGAGGCTCCGAGGTTGATCCTGATTCCTTTGACAATCACAGCGTTGTTGTCAATTATGTTGGGACTTTCGCCCGATTTTCTTCTTCAATTCTATGAGATTGCTGTCAGCATCGCAAAGGACATTATAAGCGGTATAGATATCGCTGCGTTGTCGGGAGTGATTAAATGAGAAGCATACTCTGGATAGCGCTCATTGTGATTGGCTTGGTTTCTTTCACTAGTGAATTTTTTAT
>CAYTID010000079.1:0-10067 GCA_964437735.1 uncultured Ignavibacteriaceae bacterium
ACTCCGGGATTTATTGTCGATAATGAATCTCTGTACAAAGATTCTACCCACGTAGCTATCATCGGGAATCCAAATAATGGTCCGTCATCCGGCTCGAGATGATCGGTACCGGGAGCTATGCGTGCAAATAATGTGTACAAACCAGTTGCATTTTGATATCCCTTTACATTAATAAAGTAAGTCCCTGTATATTTCAGATTGTATTCTAGACGGTCGTTTATGTTCCTATCGACATTGTATAAAAGTTTTGTCCCTGTACTGTCATACAAATACAAGTCAACATCTGTTACATTACTTACATCGGTTGCGTCAACTATCAAATGTCCAACAGGGGCTGTAAATCTGAACCAATCTACATCTCCTGAAGGTGAAAGCGTTGCATCGAGAGCAGTGCCAAGAGTTATGGTGTTGGCTGTTGCGGGTGTATTATTTGGTTCAATTTCGTTTAACAACGGAGCCGCTTGTATTGTAAATGAAGAATCACTAACATCAAATATAGTCGGATTATTTTTTGAAGTTATCTTAACTAAAGAATTAGATGTTGGTGTATTCGGTATAGTCCAATTATATGTCCCCTCATCAACTTTTGCCGGAGTTCCGGTAGTTATTAAAAGCCAATCTGTACCTCCGTTAGTTGAGTATTCAATTTTTACGGTATCTATTCCTGTTTGATTCCAAGTGATAGATTTTTGTTCACCGACTTTCCAAACTTCCCCTCCGTTTGGCGAGGTTACCATAATCGACGCCGAAGGTCGCTTATAAAGATTAATATATTGTAAACTTGTTGCTGGCAAAATAGTTCTGACAAGTGCTCCTGTATTAAAATCAATTTCATGAATTCCGGCTCCGTTTGTTGTAATAAAATTCCCGTTCCTCAATTGAAATACACCTCTGTTACCAGTTACTCCTTGAAGTGCTCGTATGAATGTTCCATCAGGCTGATAAAGTCTGATTCCTTGTGTTCCGGTTCCTGAAAAATTAGCAACCGCAATTGTTTTATCCGCTAATTGAATTATTTGTTGTGGGAAACTGCTTATAGCGGCAAAAAACGAAAGATAATTTCCGTTAAGATCGTAACGCCTGACACCTGTTGTTCCGCTTGAATGAGTAATCAGGACGTCATCAGCTCTCAAAAGAATTCCAAACGGACTATTGAGACCGCCTGACGCAGCCGGGATGAAATTACCTGTGAAATTTCCTGCAGAATCAAATTCAGCTATCGCATTCTGGTTCGCGCCACTGGCAACTGTTACGATAAGATTTTTATTCGGTCTGTATGCGTGACCTCTTATATTATCAAGAATTGCAGTATTTACTCCACCCGCCGGTGCAAACCATCCTGAATGGACTCCACTTGTGTCAAATTTTTGTACTAAATCCGAAATTTGATCAGAGACTGTAATAAATCCCCATGGACTTAAAACAGCCTCCTTGGGGGATTGTAATGCCGGCGATGTCGTTGGAATAAAATAGGCATTAACCAAATTACCTGTTACAGGATCAAAAGTCAAAACTCGGTCCTCTGTCCAATCAGGAACCAGCAACAGTTCAGACGATTTTAATAAATCGGAAACAATTCCTGAATTTTCAGATTGACCAAAATATTTTATTCTTGCTTTAGTGAGGTCATACGTGTTTAATATTTCTTCATAAAAAGCTAAATATCCTTTTTCATATGGATGGGCAAAATTAGTTATCACTGCATACAGAGGTTTGTTGTTTTGGACTGTAGCAGGATAAATTAATATGTTATTTTCAATATAAATTTCTAAGGGCAGATTTAATTCAATGGCAATTTTTTTTGCCGCGATAAAATGTTCGGGTTCTGCTTCATTGCGTAATAAAGTTTCGACAAAATTTAATTTGGATTGTGAAATTAAAGTACTGCAGCAGAATAAAAGTAAACAGATCATTTTTGATATAGTAATGGAAGGTCTCATATTTTTTCCCCTTATATTTATATTTTTTCAGTTATCTTTACGAAGACCGAATAGAGAATAAAAACCAACCGCCGATTCTCTCTCATATTTTCTGATAAAAAATACCATTTTATTATTTTAATATCAAGATTTATTTGCGTTGAAATATCATTGCTAATTCTTCAAAATTTTCCTATTTTCATATTAATTTTCGATAACTAAAATATAGAAACCAATGAATAATATTACTTCCAATCAATTATTGAAACAGCAACCTCCTGCAGCATACCGGTGGATAGTCCTCGTTTTTATAAGCTTGGCTATGTTCGGCAATTATTATGTTTACGACAGCATCGCTCCGATTGCAGATATGTTGAAATCCCAGATCGGATTTTCTGACGAAAATATCGGAACATTATACTCAATATATAGTATTGCGGCTGTAGTAATTTTATTAATCGGAGGATATGTTATTGATCGTTTCGGTACGAAATTGACAGTTATGGTTTTTGGCATCATTTGTTTTATAGCAGCTGGTGTTACAGCTCTCACTTCCGATTTTTATGTGATGATGGCGGGGAGATTGTTACTCGGATTAGGCGCTGAACCTTTAATCGTAGCTATTACGACTGCTCTGGCAAAGTGGTTTAAAGGGAAGGAACTGAGTTTCGCTTTCGGTTTAAATCTTACAATAGCACGACTTGGGTCGGTAGCTGCCGATAATTCACCGACACTTTTTAAATCGTCTTATATGAATTGGCAGGATCCATTATTTATAGCGACAATAATTTCTATAACATGTGTAATTGGTGCGGTCGGTTACTGGATACTTGAAAATAAGGCAGAAAAAAAATATGAATTGGGTCAGGCGGGAGAAGTCGACCGATTGGATATTAAAAGTATGTTTAAGTTCAATAGATCGTTCTGGCTTATAGTTGCTCTTTGTATAGTTTTTTATTCTGCGATTCAGAAGTTTTGCTATCAAATTCTTCATCGAAGCTCACGGAACTACACGCGAATTCGGAGGCTTCTTAAATTCGATTCTCCCGATGTCCGCCATGATTGCTACACCTTTGTTCGGATTATTGGCAGATAAAATCGGAAACCGCGCCCTGCTTATGACCTTTGGGTCACTGCTTCTCGTACCGGTTTATCTGATGATGGCTTACTCAGATATTTCTTTGTTTGTTCCTGTTGCTATGATGGGTGTAGCCTTCTCGCTAATCCCCGCAGTAATGTGGCCTTCCGTGGCATATATCGTCCCTCAAAAGCGGCTCGGGACAGCTTATGCATTAATGACTCTGATTCAACAGATCGGTTTGGCAGGGATGAATTGGCTTATAGGTAAAGCAAATGATGTCAGTGGTGCCAGTATGACGAATCCTGAGGGATATAATCTTGGTATGTGGATTTTTTCAGCATTGGGATTTTTCGGATTGTTATTTGCGTTCTTATTGCGTAGAGCTGAAAAGAGTCCGGAAGGTCATGGTCTGGAATCTGTGAAAGCATAATTACACTAAACTTTTATTAAAATAAAATGTCGAATGATTATGAAAAATGAATTAGATAGCGCTTCTGAAATCGCGATACGTGATTGTATGGGTTTACAGGCGGGTGAAACCGTGCTTGTAATAACCGATGAGCCATTACGTAAAATTGGATATTCCCTTTGGGAGGCTTCAAAACGGCTTAACGCAAAGGAATCGATTCTAACTGAAATTCAACCCAGGAAAACCAACGGAGAAGAACCTCCTGCTCAGATAGCCGAACTTATGAAATCGGTTGACATTGTTTTATGTCCGACATCAAAATCCTTAACTCATACCGATGCCAGAAGAGCAGCGAGCGCTCTCGGAGTTCGTATTGCAACATTACCGGGAGTGACAGAGGAGATCATGATCAGATGTATGAATGCCGATTACAGTAAAATTGCTAGGAGGACATTCGATTTATGCAAGATGATGGAAAAAACTAAAGTGATACGTGTAAAAACATCAATCGGAACAGATATAACGATGCCGATTCAAGGACGCGAAGCTCATGCAAGTTCCGGTATTTTCAGAGAAAAGGGACAATCCGGAAATTTACCGACGGGCGAAGCCTATCTTGCCCCGCTCGAAGGAAAATCAAACGGAGTAATCGTAGTTGATGGCTCAATGGCGGGTGTCGGTATGGTTAATACTCCAATTAAAATAACAGTTAAGGATGGCTATGCAGAAGAAATTACCGGTGGACCTGAATCTGAAAAATTAATTAAACTTCTTGAACCTCATGGGAAAGAGGGTCGTAATGTGGCTGAATTCGGAATAGGAACAAACGACAAAGCAATTCTAACAGGATTAATTCTGGAAGACGAAAAAGTTATGGGGACAATTCATATCGCATTTGGTGATAATAAATCGATGGGAGGCACTGTTCGTGTGGCAAGCCATCTCGACGGTTTAATAAAAAACCCGGACGTGTGGTTCGATGACAATATGATAATGAAGGATGGAAAGTTTGTTGAAAAACGCATGGAGCTATGAGCGGTGAGCTGATAGCGATCAGCCCCGCCGTTAGCGGGATAAACTCATAGCAAAGAGCATAGAGCTAAGAATCCCGCAAGGACGAAGTGTATATAATCAATAAATGGAAATAAAATCAAAGCTTCGTAGGAACGACAAAGAACAAATTACAAAGAACTAATAACAATGAAAAAAAAATACGTATATATCGGAATCGGAATTCTACTCACTGCTACTGCGCTTTATTTATTTGTCTTCCGTGTCTCTGCGGAAGAAATAAATTACCGTACAGAAAAAATTAGCAGGGGAGATATTGTAATACAGGTGCGTGCAACCGGAACCATGAATCCGGTTATGACCGTCCAGGTTGGTTCACAAGTTAGCGGTATTTTATCAAAAATAAATGTTGATTTCAATAGTCACGTAAAGACAGGACAAGTAATTGCGCAGATAGATTCAACATTTTTAGCAGCATCGGTCAAAGAGGCGGAGGGGAATTTAGATCGTACGCAAGCTCAAGTGAATGAAAGTAGGCGCAATCTCTCCCGCATGAAGGAACTATTCAGTAAAAATTTAATATCACAAGCTGAAATGGATGCAGCTCAAACAAATTATGAGACGGCTCAGGCACAATTAAAACAATCACAAGCTTCAGTTGAGCGGGCGAATGTAAATTTGAGGTATTCAATCATTCGTTCGCCAATCGATGGGATTGTGATTTCAAGAGATGTTGATGTTGGACAAACTGTTGCAGCGAGTTTACAATCTCCTAAGTTGTTTGTCATCGCAAATGATTTAAAAAAAATGCAAGTTGAAGCAAGCATCGATGAAGCGGATATAGGTAATATTGAAATCGGGCAGGAAGTTACTTTTTCAGTCGACGCACATCCAAACAGAGAATTTAAAGGGACGGTTATTCAAATCAGGCTTGCTCCCCAAACTGTTCAGAATGTTGTAACCTATACGGTTATTATCGAAGTACCAAATCCGGATTTAAAATTAATGCCCGGCATGACAGCGACAGTATCAATATTAATAAACGAAAAAAACGATGTGCTAAGAGTTCCGGCATTAGCATTCAGATTTCAACCTCCACCTGATATTCTCGAAAAGGGTGAAAAAGAATTGATAGAGAGATTCGCCAAAAGAGATTCTGCTGCTGGTGGTGAAGGGATGCCTGACAGTGCCCGTATGGAAGCGATGAAACGGTTTCGTTCGATGGGGGGTGGACAGGGTCAACGCCCGGAGATGGGTCAAATGGGTGGCTTTTCAAGGCGAGAAGGTGGTCGAGGCGGCAGAGGGAGAATGTTTCAACGAGTTTGGGTAATGGAAGGAAAAAATAAAATGAAATTAGTACCTGTACGAACAGGGATAACTGATAACAGATATTTTGAGGTACTGGGCGGAGAATTAAAAGAAGATGACGAGGTAATAATCGGTATGGATATAGGAGCGGGGAGCGGTCAAAGGACTCAAACCACAAATCCGTTTGCACCGACAACCGGTGGACCAGGTTCAAGAGGCATGAGATAACAGGTTTGCGTTTATGATGAGATGGTTGGAAATATTAACAATAGCTTTTGATGCATTAATCAGGAATAAAATGCGTTCATTACTCACAATGTTGGGAATAATCATTGGTGTGGCTGCGGTTATCGCTATGATTGCTGTTGGACAAGGAGCGTCTTTTTCAGTTGAATCCCAAATTGCGAGTTTGGGACAGAATGTATTAATGATTTTTCCCGGTGCATCAGCCAGAGGCGGTGTAAGTCATGGGGCAGGCAGCATGAGTTCATTAACCGTTGAAGATGCTGATGCGATTCTTGACCAATGTCCTTCAGTAGCTTTCATAAGTCCGAACGTTCGCGCAATGTCACAAATTATTTCCGGCAATCTTAATTGGAGTACAACCGTTCAAGGAGGATCGGTAGGATATTTTTCAATAAGAGACTGGAAATTAGATAAAGGAGAATTTTTTGAAGATGCTGATGTTCGGGCTGCCTCAAAAGTTTGTGTGATTGGGAAAACAGTCGCTGATAATTTGTTTCAAGGGAGTGATCCCATTGATCAGGTAATCAGAATCAGAAATATTCCATTTAAAGTTGTCGGTTTACTGAAGCCGAAAGGGCAGAACGTATCCGGTCAAGATCAGGATGATCTTATAATTGCTCCTTATACTACTGTACAAAAAAGATTGTTGGGAGTGGCACATATTTGGGGAATACAAGTCTCCGCTGTCAGTAAAGAAAAAATATTTACCGCACAGCAGGAAATCACAAATGTTCTACGCGTCAGGCATCGCCTGCAGCCGTGGGAAGATAATGATTTTACTATCAGAAATCAGACTGATATAGCTGAAACTGCAACTGCAACATCGAAAATCATGACAATATTATTGGGGAGTATTGCATCAGTATCGCTTTTGGTTGGTGGAATTGGAATTATGAATATCATGCTTGTCTCAGTTACAGAACGGACTCGTGAAATTGGTATAAGAATGTCAATTGGTGCCAGGCGGCGTGATATTCTTTCTCAATTTTTAATGGAAGCAATGGTTTTAAGCTTAATCGGAGGTTTCACCGGAATTGTAATTGGTGTTACCGGTTCAAATCTGATCTCAAAGTTTGCCGGATGGCCCACGCTTGTCTCGGAGGGTTCGATATTACTTGCAGTAATATTTTCGATGGCAGTCGGTGTATTTTTCGGATATTATCCGGCACGCAAAGCTGCAAACCTGAATCCGATTGATGCCTTGAGATATGAGTAAAAAAATCAAAAATTAAAATTTAAAAATAAAAAAGATTCTGACTCTAGCACACCGATATTTTTATACATTTCTTTTGATTTTATTCCTTCGAAATATATCTTTTTTCTTGGCGTAAGTTATATAAATCTTAGTTGATTGATTTCACGATAAGTATTTCTTACCATCTAAAAAATTATTATATTTTCTTATGCCTTATAATCTTAAATCCGACTACAAACCTGGCGGCGATCAGCCGGAAGCTATTCGACAATTGGCTGAAGGAATAAAACGCGGAGACAAATACCAAACCTTATTAGGTGTGACAGGGAGTGGAAAGACATTTACAATCTCAAATGTTATTGCTCAATTCGACAAACCTGTGCTTGTAATGTCGCATAACAAAACCCTTGCCGCGCAGTTATATGCAGAGTTCAAACAATTTTTTCCTGATAATCGCGTAGAATTTTTCATTAGTTACTATGATTATTATCAACCGGAGGCGTATGTACCACAGACTGATACATATATTGAAAAGGATGCAAAAATTAACGACGAGATCGACCGTCTGCGCCTCAGAGCTACAAGCGCATTGATGAGCGGTGATAAAAATGTTATTATTGTTGCATCGGTCAGTTGTATTTACGGGTTAGGTTCGCCGGAGGAGTGGATGAATCAAATAGTTCCGATTCGAAAAGGGGCACAAATTAACAGACAGACGCTACTACGGAAATTACTTGATATTCATTATCTTAGAAATGATTTTGAATTTACGCGCGGAACATTCCGTGTGAGAGGAGATGTAATTGAGATTATTCCCGCTTATGAAACTGTAGAAGCTCTTAGGATTGAAATGTTTGATGATGAGATTGAAAAAATATCATTCATTAATCCCTTAACGGGAGAAATTGCGGGAGAAACCGATTACGATGTAATTTATCCTGCAAAACAATTTGTAACATCACGTGAATCATTGGAAAGAGCATTTTCAGGGATCGAAAGTGAGCTTAACGAACGTTTGATCGAATTGCGATCGGGAAATAAACTGCTTGAAGCTCAGAGAATAGAACAAAGGACTCGTTTTGATATCGAAATGATGCGCGAAGTCGGGTATTGTTCGGGGATTGAAAATTATTCACGCCATATAAGTCAGAGACCTGCAGGATCACGTCCATTTTGTCTCCTGGACTATTTTCCGAATAAACCTGGTGGAAAAGATTATATAACCATTATAGATGAATCGCACGTTACCACACCGCAAATTAGAGGGATGTCTCATGGCGACAGGTCGCGTAAAACTACTCTTGTGGAGCATGGATTTCGTTTGCCGTCGGCGCTTGATAACCGTCCGCTTACATTCGCTGAGTGGGAAGGAATGAGCAATCAGGTTATATTTGTAAGTGCGACGCCGGGGGAATTCGAGTTACAAAAATCAGGGGGAATCATTGTCGAGCAAATAATACGTCCGACAGGTTTGATTGATCCGGAAGTAGATGTCAGACCCATTCAAAATCAGATTGACGATCTGCTTCACGAAATACGCGGCAGAATAGAATTGAAAGAAAGAGTGTTGGTTACTACGCTGACAAAGAGAATGGCAGAAGATTTAACTGATTATTTCGCAAA
This sequence comes from uncultured Ignavibacteriaceae bacterium, assembly GCA_964437735.1. Taxonomy (GTDB): domain Bacteria; phylum Bacteroidota; class Ignavibacteria; order UBA10030; family BY39; genus CAYTID01. The sequence continues at coordinate 8,793 of CAYTID010000079.1, forward strand.
TCTAAATATTAAAGTCAGATATATTCACTCTGAAGTAGATGCGTTATCACGTGTTGAAACTTTGCGGGACTTGAGGTTGGGTGATTATGATGTACTTGTGGGAGTCAACCTCCTGCGTGAGGGATTGGATTTTCCGGAAGTATCTCTCGTAGCAATTTTAGATGCAGATAAAGAAGGATTTTTACGATCCGATACATCCTTAATCCAAACTGCCGGCAGGACAGCCCGGAATGTCAATGGTAAGGTTATTCTTTATGCGGATAAAATCACCGGATCGATGGAACGCATGATTGACGAAACTGAGAGGCGGCGTAAGAAACAAATCGAATACAACGCCAAACACAAAATAAAACCACAAACGATCTACAAAACAGTTGAGGAGATAATAGCCAGTACGGCTGTTGCTGATGTTAAAGCTGCATGGGAAGAGAGGCGTGAGAGAGAAAAACCCAAATATGTAGCCGAATCTGTATTAAAATATCTTACAAAGGATCAGAAGGAAGATCTTATAGATGAGCTGTATAAAGAAATGAAAAACGCAGCAAGGGATTTGGATTATGAAAAAGCTGCACAAATGAGGGATGAAATCAATCGTTTGAAAAAAATGAAGTAGAAAGTCACGAGAGCTGAAATAAATGCTTAAGTCATTTAATTCTTATATACTGACACCATTGCGTGATTTTATTTACCCGCCTTTGTGCCATTTGTGTGATACCAAAATGAGCATGGATAGAGGGCAGGTATGCAGTAGATGTTGGACCGATTTATCTCAAATAAAAGATGATGATCCTGCGTTCATCGAAATAAAAAACAGATTAATATCGAGCGGATTTGTTGAGCAATTTGTTACAATTTATTTATTTGAAAAGAAGGGGAGATTTCAGGAACTAATACATTTGTTAAAATATAAAGGGATTAAATCGGTTGGGAATAAGTTAGGATTTGAGATGGGAAGTAAGATTAAATTAAATAATGAAAAATTTAATTTCATCGTACCGCTTCCGTTGCACAAGGTCAAAAGAAGGGAAAGAGGTTACAATCAATCTGATTACCTTGCCGCCGGAATTTCTCGAGTATTGGAAGTGAATATAGCTACGGATTTATTATTGAGGATAAAGGCAACAAAAACTCAGACTGATTTAAATTTTCAGGAGAGGAAAGCAAATGTCAAAGATGCTTTTATCGTAAATCAAAAATATAATATTTCGGGTTCTGTAATCCTGCTTGTTGATGACGTAGTTACCACAGGAGCGACGATTGAAGCAGCAGCGCGGA
>CAYTID010000080.1:0-9989 GCA_964437735.1 uncultured Ignavibacteriaceae bacterium
TACCCCCGTGATTAGTTTGATTGGAATTGCAGTAGCGTAAAGGCGGACACCGTCGGCAAGCAGACGGGTTACCATAAAAACCACCGATGCGGATGTGCGAACTTTGAGTCCGAATCTGTTTCCTAAATACGAATAAGCTGTTTCAATTTTTCCCTGATGGTAAGCGGGGAGAAGAATGAGCGCAATCATTATTCTGCCGAGTATATAACCAAAAGTCAACTGGATAAAATTAAAATTGGTCAGATAAGCAACACCCGGGATACTAATGAAAGTCAATGTGCTGGTTTCAGTAGCGACTACGGCGAAACAAACCGCCCACCATGGAACGCGTCGTCCTCCGAGAAAATAATCGGTAGTAGTATTTTGCTTCCCTCCTGAAATGACACCGAAAACAACGATAATGATCAGATAGGAAATTATAATTATAAGATCAATTAGAGAAAAGCCCATCTATGGCGGATTTTTTTTAAGATCAACCTTCTAATGCATGCGGGATGTTTTTATAAATTTTAAAAATCCTGTCAAGCTGAGAAATGTTGATTAAATTTAGAATTGACTTGTTTACATTCGCAAGGCGGATTTCCCCGCTATGTTCGTTCATTGATCTGTGAGCGATCAATAAAGCGCTTAATCCGCTGCTGTCGCAAAAATTAACATCTTTCATATCAACAATCAGAAGTTTTGAGTTTTTGGGTTTGCATAAAATTAAAAACTCCGCTTTTAATTCGTGTGATATTGTTGCATCAATTTTTTTTTCTTTTATACTAAGAATTGTTGCACTATTTTCTTTTGTAACTTCAAATTTCATATTCTCACCTGTTAAAACTTTTTTAAATATTCTATTAATTGAGCATAGATTTCTTGTGCGTTTTTTGTTTTATCAATATTGATCTGAAAATTGTAAAACACATCCGCAACATCGCTTGAAAATCCGACTCTTATTTTCGCATTGCTTGCTCTGCAAATATAAGCAGCGTAAAGGACGAAATCAAGATTTAAATCAATTGCAACGTCATACTCACTTTCCAATACCCGTTCAAGAAACAATTTCCTTGGGAGAAAAAATTTATTTACATGGCTTTGACTTAAACGTATAATTCTGCTTTTTGTGTTTTCGGTTAATTGAGCCGCACGGATACCTTCGACAACAATCGTTATATTTGAATTCTCTAATTTATCATTTAATTTCTTGAATTCAGCTCCGACCGATTGAGCATCGTCATATCGGACGGGCATGATAATCAGAATTTTACGGGCATTCTGCAAAAAACCGTTAAATTGCTGAGCGACATCTATTTCCTTGCGGAAAGTAAACTGTGCATATTTTAAGCCGAAATATTTTAAAATTCCATCAAACATATTTTTACGATATTTATTTTTCAATTAACATTTTAAATTTATTTTCGTCCAAAATTGCAATACCGATTTTTTTTCCTTTTTCCAGCTTTGAACCGGGATCCGCTCCGACAATCAGGTAATCAACATTTTTTGAAACCGCTGATGCTACAGTTCCTCCTTTTTGCTCGATAATTTCTTTTGCGCGTTCACGTGTCATCGATTCGAGAGTGCCTGTCAAAACGAAAACTTTCCCACTCAAAATTGACTGTTCGGTTTTTTCGGATTTTAACTTAACTCCGGCAGATTTAAGCTTTTGAATTAATTCCAAATTCGGTTTATCCGAAAAATATCTCACAATACTTTCTGCAATTTTCGGTCCGATCTCATAAATGCTTTTTAGATCTTCTTCTTTAGCCGATATTAAGTCGTCAATTGTCGGAAAAGATTTACTTAATATTTGCGCAACTCCGCTGCCTACATGTCGGATCCCTAGTGAAAATATAACTCTGTGAAATGCCTTATTCTTGCTTTCTTCGATATTTTCAATCAGATTTTGAGCGCTTTTTTCGCCCCATCTCTCAACCCGGATTAGTTGATCTTTTTGTTTGTGTAAATAATACAAGTCGGCAACGGTCTTTATAAAATTCATTTCAACAAGCTGATCGACAACCGCCTCGCCAAGACCTCCGATATCCATCGCACCGCGTGAAGACCAATGAATTATTCTTCCTTTTATCTGGGCAGGACACTCATTATTTTCACAATAATAATTTGATTCGCTCTCAGGACGGTATATTTTTTCGCCGCATTCAGGGCAGGCTTTGGAAAAAATAAATTTTTTTGTATTAACCGGTCGTTTTTCTTTATTGACCATTGTTACCTTAGGAATTACATCTCCTCCTTTTTCAACGATTACCGAATCCCCAATTCTGATATCAAGATCATTGATATAATCTTCATTGTACAGTGAAGCCCTGCTTATGGTTGAACCTCCGACAAATACCGGATTTAATACAGCAACAGGCGTTATTGTTCCTACTCTTCCGACCTGTAATTGGATATCAATCATATTGGTTTCCGCTTTTCTTGCCGCAAATTTGAAAGCGAAAGCCCACCTCGGGCTTTTTGCGATCGCACCAAGTGCGTTTTGATCCTGAAATGAATCAACCTTGACAACTATGCCATCGATATCGTACGGAAGATTGTCTCTTTTTAATTCCCAATCATTCCAAAATTCAATCACATCAAAAATATTGGAGCATAGCCTGTAATTGGGATTGACGGGGAATTTTAACTTTTCCAAATATTTCAAAGATTCATAATGACTTGTAAGATGCTTTTTCTGCGTAATCAGTTGATATGCAAAAAAATTTAAAGGTCTTTCTGCAACTATTTTCGGATCAAGCAGCTTCAAAGTGCCGGCTGCCGCATTTCGCGGATTGACAAAAAGTTTTTCGCCGGATAATTCCCTTTCATCATTCATTCTTAGAAAATTTTCTTTTTTTATAAATATTTCACCGCGGATTTCGATTTCCCCCGAAGTATCTTCATCATTTTGAATTTTTAATGGTATCGAATGAATTGTTTTTAAATTATTCGTAATATTATCACCCTGTGTCCCGTCACCGCGTGTCGCACCCAAAGTAAATAATCCGTTATCATACCTCAAACTCACCGCTACACCATCGAACTTTAACTCGCAAATATATTTATAGGATTGATGTTTTAACAGTGATTGAATTCGTTTATCAAATTCCAATACCTCATTTTCGGAATATGAATTTGATAAACTCAGCATGGGTGTGTTATGTGTAACGGTTTGAAACTTTTTGGTCGGCATACCGCCAACCCGTTGCGTTGGCGAATCGGGCGAAACTAATTCGGGATATTCTTCCTCCAATTTCTTTAACTCATCATAGAGTTTATCGTACTCAAAATCAGAAATAATCGGTTCAGCGAGTACGTAATACCGGTAATCATGTTCGCTGATTTTATTACGGAGTTCTTTAATCTTTTGAATTACCGAATCGGGCGCTGACATAAAAATTATTTAACCCTTTTTAGATCTTTCCGCGATATAATGAAATCTTTAACCACCATTCCTTTTTTACCGATTGGAGTTATGAGTTTATCGTTTAATTTAATTATTACACCCCCGGCATTACCGATGGTCATTTTGAAATTATTAACGGCTTTCCATTCTAAACTTTTATTTGGTAAAAGCAATATTTCTTTTTTCAGACTATCGTCGATAACTACACTTATCCAAGCGCTTTCATTCGCAAAAATGTTTAGTTTAAGACTATCTTCTTCGGTGATCGCATCGAATTGTTTTTCAATTCCGGCATCAACTCCTAAAGCGGGCTGTTTCCCTTCTTTCGAATGTACCTCATTCGGAATTTCGGCCTGGTGTAATTTTTCCGTTTCAGTGGGGGAATCGTCCATTAAAAAATTCACCGCCACCAGCAAACCCAACACTACGATCGCCACAACAATAATTAAGACTGTCGTCTGGGAAGTCCCTTGGTTCAGGGGAGCTCTGACAATTTTTAAGATTTGGTTTTTATCCTGCACTATCCCGGATTCTTCATCATATTTTTTTAAAATATCTTCAGGATCAAGCCCAACCTGTTCAGCATAGCTTCGTATAAATACCCGGACATAAACTTGCGGTAAGATTTTAAAGTCTCCGTTTTCGATCGCTTCTAAAAATTTTATACTTATCTTGGTTGCTGCAAAAATGTCTTCAAGAGAAATTTCCTGTGATTCGCGGGCTATTTTTAATTCATGGCTAATCTTACTCATATCAATTATCCAGAATAGTTCTAACGGTGATTGCCAAATCTTCATATACATAGGGTTTATGTAAGTAACCATCGATTAATTTTTTAAAACTATCGTCGTCGATAAAAGTATCGCTATAGCCACTACATATTAAAACTTTAACAGATTCATTGATGTTTTTGATTTTATAAAAAACATCTTTTCCGCTAATGCCCGGCATATTTAGATCAAGCACTACGAGATCGAAATCCATTCTATTCATTAATACTTCTAAAGCCTGATACCCGTCTTTTGCAATTTCAACACTGTATCCCAATTCCCTCAATATATCACCTCCAATCAGATTAGCGCCGGCATCATCGTCAACGAGTAATATTTTTTCTCTCCCGCCGGTAATTTTATCAGTATCTTTTTGATGGATATTTTGTTTGATGGATTGAGCAGGCGGCAAATAGATAGTAAATGCTGTTCCAATACCCAATTCGCTTTCTACCGTGATGTAACCTTTATGACTTTTAACAACTCCATAAACCACAGAAAGACCTAAACCTGTACCTTTGGTCTGTTCCTTTGTGGTAAAAAAGGGTTCAAATATTTTAGGTAAAATATCATCAGAGATACCTGAACCGGTGTCAACCACTTTAAGAACGATATATTTTCCCGGAGGCACATCAGAATAAATTGTAGGGATTGGCTCGCTCAACTCCGTTAGAAAACATGAAATTGAGATCATGCCATTGTTTTGCATCGCATACTGAGAGTTTATTAATAAATTCAGAAGTACCTGCTCAAGCTGTCCCTCATCTGCATATGCAATCACACTATCTTTTGTGGGTTTCCAGTTAATTCTGATGGATTTGGGTACGCTTCTTTCGAATAATCCAACAGTATCGGTTACTACTTTATTAATATCTATGAGGGTGAAATAAACATTGCTTTTCCTGGAAAACGCCAGCAACTGACGCGTTACAGAGGCACCTCGGCGAGCTGCGTCTTCCATCAAATTAATATATTTATACAGAGGATCGTTTTCCTTGATCTTTCGCTTCATCATAGAAGCCGGACCGAGAATTGAATTCAGTATATTATTAAAATCATGAGCTACACCGCCGGCAAGGTTACCTATACTGTCAATTTTTTGGGCTTGTATAATCTTCTCTTCCATCTTTTTCTGATTTGTTATATCGCGGGCAACTATTCGTAAAAACACAGGTTCATTTTTTTCATCGTACACAAGCGAAGTATTGATACTTACATCGATGATGGTCCCGTCTTTTTTACTCATTATTTCTTCGTAGCTCTTTAATTCTTCTCTCTCTTCAAATATTTTTTTAATCCGTCTTAATACTGAAGCACGATGATTCTCGGGATAAAACATTCCAACTGAATTGCCTAAAATTTCATTTTTGGAATATCCTAAAAACTCCGATTCAGTTTTGTTACAACTCATAACCTTTCCGTCAATATTTACACTATGATACATGTCGGGTAAATTTTCGTAAAGATCAGCATACAGTTTTTCTGATTCGGTTAATTGTCGGAACAGATAAGCATTTTCCAGGGCGAGGGTGATATGGTTTCCAAATGCCTGCAGTAACTCCATCTTATACGGTTTAAATGCTGTAAAATATTTACTTGCAATTATTATAACCCCTGAAAATTCTCCCTTAGGTTCTAATGGTAAGTACGACCAGGTATGGATGTTCAGTCTTTTTAGTTCGTCGCTGATAAATTTTTCATCTTCAAAAACATTTTCATCCAGTTCAATATGATATATCAGACTCTTGGCAATTTTAGATTCTAAGTCAATTATTTCCGGAAGCGATTTGGCTTTGATATTATGCTTATACTTTAGTACAAGGCAATCATCCTCGATTAAATATATCCAGCCGTAGTCCGCATCTAATAACTGGCATACTTTTTCCAGTGAAGTTTGCAGGACTATATTCAATTCAACCGATTTACCGACGGATTCCGCAATCGTATTCAGCGCAATCAACTGCCGCTGCTGAAGATTAATTTGATAGCCGTATTTCGTAATGAAAAACACTATCAAAAATCCGAATAAGCCAACTGTAATTAATGTAAAGAATTCAGTCCAGTGCAGTTCCTGGGCGGACGAAAAAAATATCCCAACGATTGTAATCATCAGAACTATCACTGCCGTCGATGTTACAATCTGCGATTGCTCAACCAAGCCCAGTGTTGAGGTGAGTTTTTTTATATACTTGAAAGGGTTTTTCATTTCTCCAAAATTTATAAAGTTTTTTATTGACTTCCAACTTATAAATTTAGAGTGAATCCAGCTTTTATGGCAGTTGTATTTTTATCAAAAAAAACGTATGGCGAGAAATTATTCCGGTTTGATTCTGAATGGATTGCGGAAAAACCTTTACCGACAAGATAGCCGATCATCGCACCGGTTAAAACATCTGATAGATAATGAGCATCCGAATTTATTCTCTGAGCTCCTACCAGAAATGCCGAAATGAATGCCGGAGCTCCCACCTTCCACCCATATATACCGTACATTGCCGATGCAAGCGCAAATGTTGAAGAGGTATGTCCCGACGGAAATGAATGTTCGTCGGATTTATTCGGTCTTTGTCTGCCAATCGAGAGCTTCAATCCTTGTGTGATTATTTGTGTTAAAGCAATTGACTCCAGAACAATTTCCAATTTTGAAAAATATTCCGGGTAATTGTTTTTTGATAAAAAGCTCTCTAAAGATATAAATCCGACCCCCGCAAAATATCCCCAGCCAAATCTATCTCCGAATTTATCGAGAGCAAAGGAAAGATCATCCGACATAAATTGCTTTGTTTCGCTGATTTCGGAATCGAAATAACTTAATGCTGCAATAGACAACGCCCCGCTTATCATAAAATAAGGGGCATCATCTTTGAAAAAACTCTCCTCCACTCCAAATAAAAAATGCTTTGGATAAGTCTTTACCCATGTCGTGATATCAGAAAATCTTTCTTTTCCATTTTTTCCGGAACTTTGGGGAAATAAGGAATTTACGCTGAAGAAAAATAACACAGCCAAAGAAATTAGTTTTAAGTATTTCATATTTACAATAAAATAAACCCCTTACTTGATATTCAAATAAGGGGTCGTTATCCTTTTACAATTTTTATGAGTTGGTATTGCTTTGTTCTTCTTCCTCTTCAGGTTCACCTTGTGATCTTGCCTTGAGGTCCTTGTTAGTCTCAGAAAATTTTAAAGATTCTGTTTTCGGGTCGAGTTTTATTTTGACAATACTCTTTTCAACGAATTTGTTTTTTAAAATTTCTTCAGCAAGGGGATCTTCTACAAATTTTTGAAGAACTCGTTTTAAAGGTCTTGCCCCGTATGCAGGATCAAACCCCTTTTCAATGAGGAATTCGCGCGCCTGTTTCGCTAGCTGAACTTTTATATTCATTGATTCTAATCTCTTCAGAAGTTCTCCCATCTGAATATCAATAATAGAATCGATATGTTCACGCTCGAGTGAACGGAAAATTATTGTATCGTCAACCCTGTTTAAAAATTCCGGATTGAATACACGCTTAACAGCATCTTCTACTGTATGTTTCATTGTCGAATATTTATCCTTCTGCGTTTCTGTTCCGAAACCGAATCCTCCGGTCGTTTTAATGTCACGTGTACCAACATTCGAAGTCATAATTAAAATTGTGTTTTTAAAATCGACTCTTCTTCCGAGACTATCGGTAAGAACTCCATCGTCTAAAACCTGAAGCAAAATATTAAATACATCAGGATGGGCTTTTTCAATTTCATCAAGAAGAACGACAGAATAAGGTTTTCGTCGGACTTTTTCGGTAAGCTGTCCCCCTTCTTCGTATCCTACGTATCCGGGAGGTGCACCGACAAGCCTCGAAACGGAAAATTTTTCCATATATTCGCTCATATCAATCCTGACCAAAGCTTCTTCTGTATCGAATAAATATCGTGCAAGAACTTTTGCCATTTCGGTTTTACCGACGCCTGTTGGACCCAAAAATATGAAAGACCCTATTGGTCGTTTCGGATCTTTCAACCCGGCGCGTGTTCTGCGTATAGCTTTACTCAATTTTTCGATGGCTTCGTCCTGTCCTACAATCTGTTTACGAAGTTCCTCTTCCATTTTCAATAATTTCTGTGATTCCGATTCAGCAATTTTATTGACCGGAATTCCCGTCATCATCGCAACTACATCCGCAATATTTTCCTCAGTCACTTCATAAACTATTTCCTGAGTTTTTTTCTCCCATTCCCGTTTCGCAACGTCAAGATCGCTTAAAAGTTTTTTCTCGACATCTCTTAATCGGGCTGCCTCTTCAAAATTTTGTGTCTTTACTACCTGATTTTTGGTTAATTTAATTTTTTCGACTTCATTTTCAAGGTCAAGAATTTCTTGCGGTACGTGAATGTTGGAAAGATGGACTCTCGCCCCTGCTTCGTCAAGAACATCGATAGCCTTGTCCGGAAGATAACGATCCGTCATATATCGGTCACTTAATTTCACAGCGCTCTCAATAGCTTTGTCATTATATTTTACGCCGTGATGCTGTTCATACTTATGTTTTATATTATTCAGAATTAGTGTGGTCTCCTCTACCGAAGTCGGGTCTATCATAATTTTCTGGAATCTTCTGTCGAGAGCGCCATCTTTTTCAATATATTGTCTGTACTCATCAAGCGTGGTGGCGCCTATGCACTGCAGCTCGCCTCTTGCAAGCGCCGGTTTGAACATATTGGAAGCATCCAGTGAGCCGGAAGCCCCGCCTGCGCCAACAATTGTGTGAAGCTCATCGATAAACAAAATTACATCTTTTGCTTTTTCAAGCTCGTTCATTACCGCTTTCATCCGTTCTTCAAATTGACCCCGATATTTTGTTCCGGCAACCAGTGCGCCTAAATCGAGCGTAACAACACGTTTGTCGTGCAAAACTCTCGAAATCTTCTTTTGCACTATCCTGAGAGCTAATCCCTCTGCAATAGCTGATTTTCCAACTCCCGGTTCACCAATAAGAACGGGATTATTTTTCTTCCTTCTGCTTAAAACTTGAGCTACGCGTTCAATTTCCTTCTCGCGTCCGATAATCGGATCTAACTTATCTTCCGTTGCCAAACGAGTCAAATCGCGTCCAAATGTATCCAGAACCGGTGTTTTTGATTTTTCGATTTTTTTCTCCGGTTGTGTGGCTTGTGGTGGACCCGGTGATTTTCCGCTTATTATATTTTCCAGTTCGTTTCTGACAGCATCGTAGTGAACATTAAATTGATGCAAGATTTGAGCGGCTATATTATCGTCATCTCTCATCAAAGAGAGAAGCAGATGTTCGGTTCCGATTACATCCGATTTGAAAAGCTTTGCTTCTAAGTAAGTTATTTTTAGCACCTTCTCGGCTTGCTTTGTAAGGGGAATGTTCCCTATTGTAAGTGTTCCGCCGGAAGTTCTTACCGCGTCTTCGATTGCTTTCTTTAATTTATATAAATCTACACCAAGGTTTCGTAATATTTTAACTGCGATTCCTTCGCCTTCTCGTATAATTCCCAATAAAAGATGCTCTGTTCCGATATAATCGTGACCGAGCCGGAGCGCTTCTTCCCTGCTAAGCCGGATTACATCCTGTACTCTATTTGAAAAATTACCTTCCATTTTCTACCTCTATATATCTAATAAACATTTTTGAATATTTCATTTTTAATATAAAGAAAATGGCATGATTTATCAACTATCGATACATGTAGTTTTAAAATCATATTATTATTCTATATTGACACAAAAAAATTAAGATTTAAATTATAGGCAACGCGGTTTATCTTAAGTGAACCTCTAAAAATTCACCACTAAGACCTGCCTGCAGCAGGCAGGCACT
>CAYTID010000081.1:0-9902 GCA_964437735.1 uncultured Ignavibacteriaceae bacterium
GCAAATTCGAATCCTGAAATGAAGTTGAAAGATTTTTGGGGAAGAGGTCGTATCAGGCTTGCATACGAGATCCCGTTATAAAATTTGAACAGATAATTATTTTTTTTATGGACATTGCCTACGATAAGTTCGCCGAAATCGCGTGTAAATGGAACGGGCTTATAATCGTCCAACCATTTATCATTTTCGTGATCATAATTCCCGTCAACCAGATGTGCGCTATTGTGAATTATTCTGAAACGGGAAAATATTTTTCCTGACTTGTGAGGCTTCGAGAACGAGATATTTCCACCGAACAATCCGTCAACCGCATTTATTTGCAGCCGGTATTCTTTGTAACTGCTTGCCATAGCGTATGCCATGAATTCAGCGCCTGCACTTATTTTAAATTGATTCATATGATTATATGAAATCACATCAATGTTATTTCCGATATCCACTTTAATGCTTCCGTCGTCGGGAAAATATAGAACTCCGACTTTCGCTTCCTGAAAACCGGCAATTATAGGATTTAAGTGACTTTTCGAGGGGAAAAATTCAATAACTTGTTGTGCAAAAAGAGGGGAACAAAACAAAAAAAAAGAAAATACTATTTTAAACATTAGTATGATACGGTTAATTACTTTAATCTAAAATTATAACGTGTGAATATAAAAAATATAGAGCCAAATACCAAAATCCATAATCTTACTCGATTTGCTAAATTAACAAAAAATTGATATTTTTAGTTAAAATAAAAGGATTCTATGGTCTCAAAATCTGCAATAGAACCCATTCAAAATCTATCAATTTTAACATTCTTTAAAATAATTTTTCGAGGAAAACATGAAGGAATATATTCAGAAGTTAATTGAACAAGTAAAAATTAAAAACCCCGGAGAAAAAGAATTTCATCAGGCAGTTCAGGAAGTATTTGAATCTTTGGAATTAGTACTTACACGCCATCCCGAATACAAGAAATCTAAAATCTTGGAACGGATGGTTGAACCGGAACGAGTTATTATTTTCAGAGTCCCTTGGATGGACGATAAAGGAGAAGTACAGATCAATCGTGGTTTCCGGATTCAGATGAACAGCGCGATAGGTCCTTACAAAGGCGGACTCCGTTTTCATCCTTCAGTTAATTTAGGAGTTTTAAAATTTTTAGCTTTCGAGCAGGTTTATAAAAACAGTTTGACGACACTCCCAATGGGTGGTGGTAAAGGAGGATCGGATTTTGATCCAAAAGGTAAGAGCGATAATGAAGTAATGCGTTTCTGTCAGAGTTTCATGACCGAACTTTACCGACACATCGGAGCCGATATCGATGTCCCGGCTGGTGATATCGGAGTAGGCGGTAGGGAAATTGGTTTCCTCTTCGGTCAGTACAAAAGATTGGCAAATGAGTTTACCGGTGTGTTAACCGGTAAAGGTTTAAACTGGGGCGGTTCGTTAATCAGACCTGAAGCAACCGGTTTTGGAGTAGTATACTTTATGCAAGAAATGTTGAAAACCAAAAATGATTCATTTGAAGGTAAAACCGTTGCGATATCAGGATTCGGAAACGTCGCCTGGGGCGCTGCTCTTAAAGCAACAGAACTTGGAGCAAAGGTAGTAACTCTCTCCGGTCCCGATGGATATATTTATGACAAAGATGGAATTAGCGGAGAAAAGATTGATTATATGCTGGAAATGCGTGCAAGCGCTCGTGATGTCGTCGCGATGTATTCAGAAAAATTCAAAATCCCGTTCTTTGCCGGAAAACGTCCATGGGAAGTAAAAGTTGATATTGCTCTACCGTGCGCGACACAAAACGAACTCGACGAAAATAATGCAAAAGAACTTGTTAAGAACGGTTGTAAATATGTTGCCGAAGGGGCGAACATGCCGACCACAATTCCGGGAATAAAAATATTTCAGGACGGCGGAATATTATACGCACCGGGCAAAGCATCCAATGCAGGCGGTGTTGCAACTTCAGGACTCGAAATGACACAAAACAGCATGCGTTTGCCTTGGTCGCGTGAAGAGGTTGATCAAAAACTTCATTCGATAATGAAAAATATTCATCAAACTTGTGTTGAAACAGCAGATAAGTACGGTACTCCCGGTAATTATGTTAATGGTGCTAATATAGGGGGCTTCCTCAAAGTTGCCGACGCAATGCTGGAACAAGGATTGGTTTAGTACAAATTTAATTTAAAAATTTATCTAACCTTCAAATTCTTAAATGAATTTGAGGGTTTTTTATTAATGCGCAGACTTTGTTTTTATTTGTAAAATATTATATTTTATTATACAGTAATTTTCGGTGTTTCAATATTAATTGAAAGGGCATTAATATGAGATATAAAATTATCATTTCAATCTTTTTAGCTGCGTTCATAGTAACTTTTTCAATAACTGCAATTGTAAATACAACTCTCAACGATTTTCTTTTACCCGGGAGTCAACCTAATCAATCGGGAACATTTGAATTGCCAAGTAAGTGCGACAATTGTCACGGCGGTTACGACATAAAAGTCGAGCCTGCATTCAATTGGAGAGGCAATATGATGGCGCAGGCAGCTCGTGATCCTTTATTTTTTGCAAGTATGACAATTGCTAATCAGGATGCAGCATTTGCCGGAGACTTTTGTATAAGATGTCATTCTCCAAAGGGATGGTTAGAAGGACGCTCGATACCGACCAATGGTTCAGCTCTTACCGCAAATGACAGAGAGGGAGTGCTTTGCGATTTTTGTCATAGAGCCATTAAGCCCACTCCTCTCGGAGTAAATCCATATCCAAACGAACCTGCTTATACGTCGGGTGCATATATACGTGATCAAGCCTATCTCGCGACTTTGTCAGCAATTCCCCCCACGTCTGCCAACGGAATGTACATTATTGACAACAAGGATGATATGAGAGGACCATATACCGATCCTGCTGCACCGCATAAATTTTACTATTCACCTTTTCATAAAGAATCTGCAATTTGCGGCACTTGTCACGACGTGAGCAATCCCGTATATCAGAAAAATGTTGATGGAAGTGGAAATTTCTACTATACTCTTAATAATTTGAACACACCTCCTCCTTCAGCTGATCCTTATAGTCAATTCCCCGTTGAACGGACATACAGCGAGTGGTTAAAGAGCGCTTATAATACACCTCAGGGAATTTATGCGCCTCAGTTCGGAGGTAACAAGCAATATGTTTCCACATGTCAGGATTGTCACATGCGCGATTTAACAGGTAAAGGATGTAATAAACCAGGCGCTCCTGTCCGAACTGATTTACCTCACCATGATTTCACCGGCGGGAATACCTGGATACCCAAAATTATTCCTACTTTCTTTACAGGTACGAATGCAGCCGCTCTCGACTCAGGGATAAGACGCGCAACATATATGCTGCAAAATGCCGCAATTCTTTCTGTATTCGAAGATAATCTTTTTGAAGTCCGCGTCAGGGTAACTAATCAAACCGGGCATAAGCTTCCTTCGGGATACCCGGAAGGAAGGCGGATGTGGCTTAACCTCAAAGCTTTTGATGCTGATATGAATCTGGTGCAAGAGTTTGGGGCTTATGATTCTGTTACCGCTTTACTGAATACTTCAAATACAAAAGTTTATGAAGCCAAGCTTGGCATGTCGCCGGAAATTCTCGCCGCAACACAAAGAACGAATGATCCCGACGGTTCTTCGTTTCATTTCGTGCTGAACAATTTAGTTGTAAAAGATAACCGCATACCTCCGCGCGGTTTTACAAATAGTAATTTCAAACAAATACAATCGCCTCCGGTCGCCGCTGTATATGCAGACGGACAATTCTGGGACGAAACTATTTTCAATCTTCCGGTAAATACTGTATGGTATGAAGTCAATCTCTATTATCAGACTGCATCAAAAGAGTATATTGAATTTTTGCGGAATAAAAATGTTACGGACGATTGGGGAACACGTCTTTATAATGCCTGGGCAGCATCGGGAAAATCGCGACCGGTGTTGATGGCGCGGTATGTCAACGGTGATCCGCTCCCGGTTCAAATTGCATCATTTAGCGCAACCGTAATTTACGGATCGACAGTAAAATTGGAATGGGTAACAATCAGCGAAACAAACAATTACGGATTCTTTGTTCAAAGACGACACGAAAATCAACATGAATTTTCTGAACTGCCTGATAATTTTATTCCCGGACACGGTACCACACTCGAACCGAAATACTACTCATGGGAAGATGTGCCATTGCCGCCGGGAACTTATGAATACAGACTACGCCAAGTCGATAACGACGGATTGGAAAGACTCACTGACCCTGTTACCATTGTTGTTGGAAGTCCGACGTATATCCGCGTTGGTACTGAACTGCCCGGAGAATATATGCTCGATAAGAATTTCCCGAATCCGTTTAATCCTTCAACGGTTATTAGGTTTGCTATTCCCGAAGAGACGAATGTTAAATTGAGCATTTACGATTTGCAGGGACGGCTGGTTACATCGTTAATAGATGACCCGATGGCGCCGGGAATCTATCAAATCACCTGGAATGCAATTGATGCTTTGGGTAATGTTCCGGCAAGCAGCTTGTATCTGCTGAGACTGGAAACTAAATCTTTCTCGCAGACGAGGAAAATGATTTTACTTCGCTAGTATCATAGCGGGTGAATGCCGGGGCGTTAGAAGTTTCGCTTCTGAAAAATAAAAGCCGGTGTATTTACATCGGCTTTTTTATTATATGTTGAGTGAAGCGTGTTGAAGTCACTTTCGGGGCAAGTCGTTTTGCCGCGTCTGCGGTCACATCTCCGGAATGTTCTCAATATCGCCAGCAATGTAAACACGTTTGTTACCGAAAGTTATAATGAAACGGCTCTCCCGTGTATGAACCAGATTAAAGATAGTTTAAGAATTCAAACAGGATTATTCCTTATTTCCATCAGAAATTCAGGATTTTCAATTTTTTTAAAACCGAATTTTTCGTACAAGCTGTGAGCATCTGCAGTTCCCAATCCCCACCGCTGGAGTCCTTTTAAGTCGGCGTGATTCATTATTGAATTCATCAGCAATTTGCTCAATCCTTTTTTTCTGTATTCTTCCAATATAAATACATCCATTATCCATGCAAAAACAGAATAGTCTGTTACAACTCTTGCAAAGCCGGCAAAGTTGTCGCCCGAATCATACACGCCGAAGCATAAAGAATTATCGATAGATTTTTTAATTCTTTCGAGACTTCTTCCCCTAGCCCAATACGAACGGTTTGATAAAAAATCGTATATGATATCGATGTTCAGCTTAGACTTGTCGGTCGATATGTAAAAATTATTTTCCATTTTTTAAAACATGTTTTTCCAGTTGTTAAGTCTGGAGACGATAAACGCGACGATTTTTTCGTGATCTTCTTTACCTGTTCCTTCCACCTTGAATGGTTTTCCAAAATCCATATAAATGTGTTTTTTTCGGTCGATCGGTCCGATGTCTTTGAGAATTTTACCGTTGCCCCAGAAATCGGTTTTGATAGCGACTGGTACAACCTGAACGCCGGAAGTTTTTGCCAGTTTAATACCGAGAGAGTTGAATTCTTCCGGATTAAATTTTGAAGTTCTTGTGCTTTGAGGAAAAATGATGAGGGAGGTTCCGTTGGTCAGCAAGTTTTTTCCTTCCGTCATTACAGTTTGCAAATCTTCGCGTGGATTTTTTCTCCCCACAACAATAGGATTACGCGCTCTCATTATCGGACCGAAAATCCTATGCCTGACAAGGCTGTCTTTTACGACAAAAGTGACTGCTATTTCGGGAGCAATGAGACAAGGGAATACGAAAGTTTCCAGCGTGCTCATGTGGTTGCTGATGAAAACCACCGGACCGGTACACGAACGGATATTATCAAGTCCGCTGATGTGAAATTTGCCTCCGCATTTTTCAATCAATTGAAAAATTCTGTACGAAGAAGCAGCCCATTCCTGCCTGTCGTATATCTCTTTTAATGAAAGAGAGCGCGACCTGAAAATCTCGGCAACATAACCGCCTACAAAAAACCATCGCGTATTCAAAAACAACTTGTCTAAAATATGTCTCCGCTTGTTCTTCGGAGTGTCGTAAGTATTATTCGGGAAATTTGATTTCAATTCATTACTCATTTTGTTATAAGAAAAATACAAACATTATTTTTAAACTCAAAATTGTATTAATAACCTCCACCGTTGTCTTTTTAAAAAAAATATAAATGTGGGATAGCCGCTTGATCGGATTCGGAAATTAATAATAGATACTTTTGAAAAATTTAAAACAATACATCTCGCAAAGCTCGCCAAGGTCGCGAAGGAATTGTTGTGTTCAAAAATCAAACCTTAGCGCTCTTTACGCCTTTGCCTGCCCGCCATGACTGCGGCAGCCAGGCAGCAGGCGGGCGAGAAACAATATTTCAGAAGTCTCTATTATTAATTTTTCACCGCGAAAGCAATATCCTACATTGTGCATGGCGTTGAAACATGCAAAGAATTATTGAATTAGGAAAAGACAAACAAAACGCAAGTTAAGTTTTTCACTTGCGGCAAATAAAGCTGTTCAATTTTCTTGTTTTCTTCCCGTGATCAATTTTCCTCCGAGATAACCCATAGGAATATAAGCTACGGCTAAATCCAAAATAGTGAACCATGTCGGAGAAGGAAGCATGACTATATTAATAATACCGCCAATCAAGAAAAAGAAACCGATAACGAGCGCGAATTTTATTTTATGGCTCGCAGCAATTAAGGCGGCGAAGATAGCCCCTGCAAAAGTCCCGAGGGCATGAGCTAAAAACGGAAAAACAAAATGCTGAGGCTGGAACAAATGTAAGGATGATTTTAAACCTTCCATTGTAGTAACATCTGCCCCGTCGGGTGGAGGAATGATTGAACCGCTGATCATGATGATTCCCATATTCACGATACTTCCAAGTACAATGCCGGTTACGACTGCTAAAATGTTTCTAATTATTGGATTCATATTTGTTTTCTGATTGTTAATATTTGCATTAACTTAAAACAATTTATGAATAATATTTTGTAAACTCAAAAAATTTTTCGTCTGGCTATTCAGAAATAGATTGACAACATCAGTCAAAAATTGATTTTATTTGTGATGTTCTTCATGCCAAGCTAATGGCGTATAACGGCTGAGTGTATGTGCCGTAAGGGATTGCGGGGCAGTTTCCTGTCCACCGACACGAAAGTTTGAGCGGGCTACAACGCTTGAAAACCCACTGAACCGCTTATGGCATATACACTTTGTTAGAGGTTCGTTGTTTTTCATAAATCCGTCTGTATTTATTTTTTCCCCAGTCGGATTTTGGTTTTCTTTAAAGTCTAACAAAATTATATTCTTGCCCTTGAAGTTAAATAAAGAATTATCCTAGTATTGAGATGCCGAATTCTATTGATAGTGCTATTATTAGTCCGGTTACTCCAACACTTACTGCACTAAATATCCAAAGTTTAGCGCGATTATACTTTAATGCTTTTGCTATTACTCCCATTGTCCAAACACCAGCTAAAGGGGTGAGAAAAATAATAAACCAATAACCGTGGTTTTCAATGCGGTTTTTCCATTTTTTATTTTGATTTCTATCAATGAGTTTTCTCATAAAATTAAATCTTAGCAGCCATTGATAAAATAAGTCAATAAAAGGGATAACCATCCAGTTTCCCAATGAAGCCCAAAAAAAAGCATCAAACCAGTTTAATCCTGCTGCAAAACCTGCAGGAACAGCAATATAAATCTCAAAGTAAGGAAAAAATCCTACAAACCAAGTGGATAATGCGGCACCAATATATTTAATTAATTCAATATTTTCCATTATACTTATTTGTTATAAATATTTTGTTCTGTTTTCAATTTTTCATCTGTTTCAAAAGAATGTCAAACACTTAATTGTCAAAAATTATTTGCTGTTTTTGTGTCTAGTTACAATGACCGCTTGTTATGCGCAGCATTGGCGTTTTAGATAGCAACGATTTCAAGTCCAAATTGCCTCTTTCTCAGTCGGGCTTGTTTGAAGACAAGGTGATTATAGCCGTTGTCTTTTGCCAACTTCTGAATGCGTGCGATTTCGGTATTGGGAGTCCGCCACCCAAAGATGATCTCAACAAGTGATTCCTTCTTGAAAGAGTGTGGTCCCGTGGAGTTTTTGACAACACGAACTTCATCTTCGTATTTCCAATCGCATGACTTTGTCCGAATTAATGGTGTAACTGGGTCAGAAGAATCAGCAATGTGATTATAGTCTGGATAATCTGCTTGGTATATTACGTTCAAAGGGAAGATGAAGAATCCCGGATCATTCAAAACGTCGAAGGTCAAAACACATCCCTTGTGATAATCTGAATAGTGTGACCAGAGTAAAACATTATCGTTAACCCTGCTGAAGCAAACAATGCCACGCCGTTCGAGAACCTTCCGTACATTATCATTTACGAGTTGATGAAATCTATCCTTATCACTTGAAGCATAATTGACAAGCAATTCGATCACGTCTGGTGCAGTTCCGTTGGGCATCTTCGATGAGATATACTTCTTTATATCGTCTACCGAATTGCTATTCTCGACTTCGATGTTACAATCAAATGGATCATTGAATTCCGTGCCTTTCGAGAACCAGAGTTCATTTTTGAAAAGAATGTCATCGAAGTACTGGTTAATGGGACGATAACGAAAAATGAGCTGAGGCAATTTGGCTTGATGCACCATCAACACGACTAATTTCTCTAGTTTCTCTTTATCATTCATTGAATATTACCTCCTGTCGCCAATGTTGCGCATAACGTTTTGCAGCTACCCGAAGGTGGCGATTTCGGAGCACTTCACTGTCAACCAAGCACAAACTTTCATAGAAGCACAAAGCTTGAATTAACCACTGAACCGCCACTTTTGGGTAGGTGCTGTTAGCAGCCGTATTTATTTTGTTAAGTCGTCCCATTTTACTTCAAGTCCTACAGATTTTACTTTGGCTTTAATGTAGTCAATTGCAATTTGCTCACAATTTTTAAAGCGGTAATAATGCAGAGTTCCTTTAACTATTAATTTGATAAATTCATAGTATTGAATTCCGTAATCCAAATGATTGAAAGCTTTCCAAAGATTTACAGCAGGAATAAAATGCTTGTCAAACTCTCTTATGTCTATGCGACAATCGTTTTGGTCAAAAAATACAGAAGTAGTCCAATATATTTCATATAGTTCGTCTGCTTTTATTATCCCAATAAATTTGTCTTTTGTGATTTGGTTAAGCTGGTCAACGAAACTTTTATTACAGAAAACCCTTGGACCCTTGCCTGACTTTTCTAAATAAACAGCTTCTACTAAGGCAGTTCCGGTCAAGTTTGTAAGTGGTGATATATTGTTATTTACAATAGAATTAACTGTCAAGTTAGCAACGTTTCCAAAACTGATACCGCCACGAAATAAAACAGGATACCTATTTACTTTAATTCGTCTTGTTTCTGTTAAGCTAACAATTTCAGGAATTGTTGTTTCCAAAGGGTTTGCTGGATTGTCAGGGTGGGAATACTGGTTAGCATTAATCAGGAAAGAATGAGAAAGTAAATGAGCTACTTGTTTTACAAATTTATCTGGGTCTGAAGAAGTAATGAATATAGAGTCACTAAAAGGCAAAAGCGTTTCAAAACTGTCAGCACAAATTTCTTCCGCAGTCGTCAAAAGGGTTGGGTGAATTGTAGCATCAGTTACTTTGTTATTAACTATTATTTGATAGTCAGAAATTAATTCTATCGCACCATTTGTGTCTTTTAGTGCAACTTGTCCAAAACCTAAAAGGTCTAAAAATGCTACTGTTTTCATTCGTGTTTTGTCTTGTTTGTATCGTCAGTTAATATGGCTGCTAACGTCCTGCAAAAATACGCAATACTTTTGTGAACTCTTATAGACAAATTTTAT
>CAYTID010000082.1:0-9831 GCA_964437735.1 uncultured Ignavibacteriaceae bacterium
CTGCTTGTTGATGACGTAGTTACCACAGGAGCGACGATTGAAGCAGCAGCGCGGAAATTAGTTGAAAATGGGGCTAATAAGATATGTGTGGCATGCGCAGGAGTTGCAAAAGGGGAAATTGATTAGTTTCCTGTTATTTATATGTATTAGTTAGGATTTAATCTGACAGAATTAGTATATTAACAAACATAAATATAAAGGAAACTGTCGGATCATGTCTTGGCTATTACATGTAATCGGGCGAGTTGATTTCAGAAAAAGTAATTTCCGATTTATCTAATATAATCTCGGATATTGAGTGCCCCGTTATTACTGTAATTGGGTAATCGTCTTTTTGTGTTGCGTATAAACCAGATAGGAGAGAAGCATTTCCGAAAATTGTGGAGCTTGATTCTTCTGGTCTAATCGTTCATACTCAGATTCACGATGTTTATTGTTTTGTTCCATTGTTTGTCCTCGTGTTTTTGTTCTGTTGCGTTTGTCTTACAATAATATTTTTTTCTGCGACTTGCAACAAATTCTTAAGGACAAATGTCCTTATCTCACCAAAATCATTTTCCGTACTTGTGTAAATGTATTTTCCCTATTGTTAATATCAGTAGCATCGAATTTCATTAAGTATAATCCGCTTACAACATGATTCCCGTGATTATCAGTAGAATTCCATTCAACAGATTTATATCCGGCATTCTGTGTTTCATTTACAAGTGTTTTCACTTCTTGACCGAGGAGATTGAAAATTTTCAATGAAACCATGCTTTCGACAGGCAGAGCATAGCTTAATGAAGTTACCGGATTAAAAGGATTTGGATAATTTTGGAATAAAGAAAAAACATTTGGAATATCGTTTAATTCCTGTTTGACGGACACTACTGTTATTGATGCTTCGTTCGATGAATCAGAAGTGGCAAAACTATTTATACAGAAAACTCTATAGATGTAGGAATTTCCATAAATAACTGTCGTATCAGTATAAGTAGCGATATTTGCTGACAATGAATCAATAATAGAATAATTTCCACTTGGAATTTTTCTGAGTATGTAGTATTTGGATTCATTGGCGGATTTATCTTTCCAAGTCAAAAGTACATGTTTGCTTTGGAGAACACTTGCTACTAAACTATCCGGAGGATTTAGTGCAGTAAAGAAAGTACGGGTTGGACTATAGGCGCTCGTTCC
The DNA here is from genome assembly GCA_964437735.1 of uncultured Ignavibacteriaceae bacterium. Lineage (GTDB taxonomy): Bacteria > Bacteroidota > Ignavibacteria > UBA10030 > BY39 > CAYTID01. The sequence goes on from CAYTID010000082.1 coordinate 1,180, forward strand.
TACAGGATTTTTAGAATTCACTCTCCAAAAATATCTTTTTCCGTCACCTAAATTATTGATCAGAAAAGTTGTATCAGAAATTGTCGAATCATTCAAAACCAGGCTTGTGAAAATTGTATTATTTGCAACTTGTAATCGATAAGTATATGCATTAGCCCCTTTATTCCAAATAAAATTAAAACTTAATGGTAGTTTTGATTGGTCAGGTCCCGGGAATACTAAAATTGGAGCAAGAGGCTGAGCAATTGTTGTAGTAAATGATCTTTTTGTTGACCAGCTCCCATATCCACCACTGTTTTTTGCTCTCACACGCCAATAATACTTTGTGAAACCATTTAAATTCTGCATATAAAAATTTGTCGTTGAGATAGAATCTTTATTTATAAATAAAGTATTAAAAGAAGAATCAGAGGAGATTTGTATGTTGTAACTCAAAGCTCTGAGTGTATGATTCCATGTGAAACGATGATCGGTTCTAACACCAACAGAATCGCTAGAAGGGGAAACCAACGTCGGATTTCCTGGTGTAGAGGTTGAAATTCCACTCAAAATTATTGAAAAATTTTGTAATCCATTAGTCAAATTTCCTTTGTGGGTTACTCGGACGGTATATGACCCGGGCGGTGGTGATTCAATGTGAATTTGTTCTACGTTATCTCGAAAATTATCTCCGTTTGTTGCTGCCGAAGCCGGGTTGCTTGGATTTAATACCCAAGGTGTGTATGTGGTTGACCCCGGACCAATAATACGTAAATCTAAATCGTTTACGAGCATTAAATTCGGTGGGTTGAGAGATGCCGGTGGTGGAGTTGCGGGCGGGTCAATCCAACATATTGTCGCTCTCAGGGGTTCACTTCCATTTGAATTTACCTGAAATTGGATCTGATTTCCTTGAGAAATTGTTGTTTCTTTAATTAATGTATCTCCGCCAACTTCTGATGCAAGTCTCATGATTTGTGCAGATTTATGTGTATTCATAAGTCCCCAACCAAAAATATAATCAGGTCCTGGATTTAAACCTGCCTCATCGGCATTATGTATTATTAGTCCTTTCATAGTAGAAGACCTTATAGCTGAACCTTTTCCGTATAAAAGTTCTTGTAATTCAAGTAATAAACCGACTGAACCGGAAATGTTTGGAGCTGACATTGATGTACCGCTTAACGACGCATAAGAGGTATTCGAAGCGTTGTCTGAAGAATATAAATTTACACCATTTGCGACTATATCCGGTTTGATTCTTCCATCATCGGTAGGGCCCCAATTGCTGAACGAAGACATCATTACGCTAGCTGGTCCATTATAACCATTTGGTAAATCATTGACGGCGCCAATCGTAAAAGTGTTTTTTGCTGTACCTTTAGGATCGTTTATACAATCATATCCGGTTGGTCCTCCATCAAGTTTGTGAATACATGTAAAACTTCCGCCTGCTGAATGACTATGGGAAACCGGCTGGCTACTAGGGCCCTCTAATCTATCGTTACCAGCACTTTTACAGATTAATATATTTGGAGCATTATAGAGAAAATTATCCCAATCATGAGATGTATTATCATAAAAACCGAAACGGTAATCTTCATCTGGACTAATATTTATATCGCCCCGCCAGCTCCATGAAGAACCGTCTATCCTCCAACCTCGTATTAAACCATATGATTGATTTGAAACTTTCAAACCTCCGGCGGCAGCGATGCTGGTTTCTGAAAGATCATTATTTGAATCGTAATAATCAATTTTTCCATTATTTGACATTCCTTTTGCTGATGGCTCAATACCTTTTGCGATCATAGTTCCTGCCACATGTGTTGCGTGTTGTGTCACTGTTGTTGCGTTATCACGACTTGTTAGTCGACCAATGAGTTCTTGATGCGTTATACGCGGGATACCACCAGCTTCCCATAATCCTAAAATTTGTTCATTTCCAGACAAAGAGAAGCTATTTAATGGATCAATCCATACCTTATCTGTGGATATACTTTTAGCGGCAATTAAATTTTCAGTTGCATGATATTGAAAAACACCATTCTCATAACTTTGAAGTTCGATTACACTACCATCTTCATATTCTTTGCGTATGGGTAATCCTTTAATTGTCGCCAGAGATTCCGCAAATGCCCGGTTTTGTTGCCATTCAATGGTTTTGACATCTGAAAAATTCTGGAGCCATTTTTTTTGTTCGGGTGTTTGACTGAACAAAATATTTGCTGAAAAAATAAATGTAATAAGATTAATAATTAGTAAAAAAGAACGCATAAAATACCTTTATGTAAGTGACCATTTTATTAGTTAGTATAAATATTTTTTTATTCTAAATCAAGAAATATTTTTGAATATTTAATTCAAAATTGTTAATTTTTTTAAACAGGATTTTATATATGAAAGCAATAAGATTATTGAAGCCGAATCTGATTAGCAATCATCCGCTTGTAATATCAGATTGTCCGATCCCGTCACCTGCAGAGGATGAAATTATAGTTAAAATTGATTATTGCGGATTGTGCCGCACTGATTTACATATAATCGAAGGTGATCTTCCTACAAAAAAGCTTCCATTAACTCCGGGGCATCAAATAGTTGGTAAAATTGAAATAATAGGAAAGAAAATTAAAAATTGTAAAATCGGTGATAACGTTGGGATACCATGGTTATATTCAACGTGCGGCAAGTGCGAGTATTGCTTATCGCAAAAGGAAAATTTATGTGATAATGCACGGTTTACAGGTTATCATGTTGACGGAGGATTTGCAGAATACATAAAAATACCTGCTGATTACGTCTATCAAATTCCTGAAAAATTTTCTAATGAAAAAGCTGCGCCTCTTTTATGTGGAGGTGTGATAGGTTTCAGGGCATTAAAATTATGCAATATTAAACCGGGAGGGAGATTAGGCTTATTCGGATTTGGTTCATCAGCCCATATATTAATCCAAGTTGCAAGATTTTGGGGATGCGAGGTATATGTTTTTTCGAGGAATTCGGATCACCGTAAATTTGCCGAAGAACTTGGAGCAGTTTGGACTGGTACATCGGAAATGATTCCACCTCATTTATTGAATAGTGTTATCATTTTTGCCCCTAATGGAGAGCTAGTCCCGATGGCATTGAATATTTTAACTAAAGGTGGGACTATAGTTCTTGCGGGTATTTATTCCAGCCCAATTCCTCAATTCAGATATGAATTGTTATACAATGAAAAGAAAATTATTAGTGTTACAAATAGCACAAGGGAGGATGTTCATACATTTTTGGATTTGGCTTTAGAAGTTGATATCAAAACACAAACTGAACTCTTTTCGCTACGAGAGGCAAATTATGCTTTAAATTTACTTAAAGACAGCAAAATTACAGGAACCGGAGTGTTGAAAATTGATTAACAACCGAGTAAAATGATTTATAATGTTAATCATACAAAAATATTCTAAACTAAATAATGATAATTCGACTCTAAATTACTCTTAATTAATGACTTATATTTGACAAATTTTAAAAAAATCTATAAATTGATATTGATAATAATAATACGAGAAAGGAGGTCTTTGTAAAAATAGGCTTTCGATTTTAGATTTTTATTTTAGTTTCAAGTAAGATGTTTAATTAATTATTTTAAAGCAAAATTAGAGGATTATTTATGAAAAAAGTTTTATTATTAATTTTTCACATGGCAATTGTACCGGCTTTGATTTTTGGTCAAAATGTCTCAATAACGGATTATAAAGTTCCCGTTAGTTCTGCAAAAAATTTATTATTAGACGCTAACTGGAATTGGGCTCAAAGTGGTGATGTAGTAAAAGCAAATACTATGAACGGATCTGTAATATTCCGCTCATTTTATTCATCTTTACCTTTTGCATGGTTTTTGGATGCGGATGCAGTCGCTAACAGATCATTGGGTTCAAAATGGCAAATACAATCTAATCTTTCCGGGCGCGTTAATAAATATATTTGGGATGAACAGGATTGGTTTGGTTTTGGAAGAGCTAGAGTAAAATATGATAGACCGGCAACGGGCCCGGAATGGAATTCTCCGATTTCTGATTTAACAATCGGTGCAGGTTATGGTAGATTTATTAATGCCACAGCTTTAGCAAAAGCAGTTCGTATCGAAGGTCATTTACTTAAAGAAGGTGTAATAAAGTCCTACATGCCAAAAAATTTAATGATAGAAATTGCCAATATCATTGAACGTCAAGGTGAATACAGAGATTTATATGGACCAACTTATGAAGTTCAATGGTTTAATGCCATCGAAGAAAAAATAAAGGAATCGGGCGAACTTATTGGTGACCATGTCGGCGCAATGGGATTCTATAGAATGCGTCAGGTTTTATTTAATATTCAAGAACGAGTAAACGACAGGTACTATGGATGGGATATAAGTGCCGGCATATTATTTGAACTGACAAAAGCCTACAAACATCAAAATTTAGGATCACCACAAATGACAATTATTGGTAACTATGCTTTCCCGATTGACTGGACAATGCAGGTGAACGGGCGTGTTGAAGCCGGTACACCTATTGACAGTAATTTCTTTAAACAAACAGATGTGCGTGCCGGGGCCGATTTTATTTATGAATTATCAAATCGAATTAATTGGGTAAGCGGATATCGATTAGGTATGCTAAAACAACCGAACGTTGATGCAGTGCTTACGCACACTCTCACCTCATCATTCTTATTTTATCTCGAAAACCAGATTTACTATGGTGTAACCGGATCGTTGAATAAAATTGGTGATAATGACACGGATCTTGGTATTTCAATGTCGTTACAATACAGATTATTCTAAAAATCTTTTTAGAAAATTAAGGAAGGCGCCGAATTTGGCGCCTTTTTTATTTTACACGGTTTTTTATAAATTAGGAAAGATAAAAACCGATGGAACTATGAAAACATTCAATTATATAATTTTCTTTTCAATATTTTTTTTAATCTACGGATTACTAAACTATTATATTTACAGAAAAGGATATAAGGTATTTGGACAAACGAGTACCTCGCGTAATGTTTTTCGAACTTTGTTTTTTATAATTTCTTCTTCTTTTATTTTCGGGAGAACTCTTGAAAATTTCTGGTTGAGCTGGTTCAGTCAATCATTGATTTGGATCGGATCTTATTGGCTTGCTGCTATGTTGTATTTTTTTCTTGGTTGTGTGTTGATAGATTTATTCAGATTAGGAAACAAATTATTTAAATTCCTTCCAACTAAAAACAATTTCTCTACCTTAAAAACAAAACAAATTATTGCTTCAGTTTTCATTGGAGTTGTAATAGCAATCTTGATAGGCGGACATATCAATGCTGGTATCCCAAAGATACGGGAGGTATCTGTAAGTATTGATAAAAATTTTGAAAGGAGTGAACCGCTTAATATTGTGGCAGTTTCTGATATTCATTTGGGAACTATCATTGGTCGCAATAGATTTGAGTCGATAGTAGATCAGATAAATAAGCTTCATCCCGATATAATCTTATTGCCCGGAGATATAATCGATGAAGATTTGGAACCGGTTATCAGGGCAAACTTAGGTGAGAGTTTACAGAAATTAGAAGCAAGATACGGTGTTTATGCAAGCACAGGAAATCATGAATATATAGGCGGAGTTGAGAGAGCAGTAAAATATTTGACTGATAACGGAATAACTGTGCTGAGGGATACAGTTGTGCTCATCGATAATTATTTTTACGTCGCCGGCAGGGAAGATTTAACAATAAGCCGTTTTACAAATAAAACACGAAAATCATTAAGAGACCTCGTGCAAAATATAAACAAAAAATATGCTGTGATTTTGCTCGACCATCAGCCGCGTAATCTTAATGATGCGGTAAAAAATGAAATCGACTTACAAATATCCGGACATACACACCATGGTCAGATTTGGCCTCTTAATTATTTTGCCGAAATAATTTATGAAGTGAGCTGGGGATATAAACAAAAAGGAAATACACATATTTATGTGTCATCAGGTGTTGGTACATGGGGACCGCCTGTAAGATTAGGGAATAGACCCGAAATCGTCAATATTAAAATGTCATTTAAAAATCAGGTGGAAAAAAAGCTCAATTAATTTATGTAGATAGTTTTTCTTTAGTATTAGTTTTTCAAGCGGTACACCACAGTCAAATACTACTTTCAATATGCCGTCTTTCGAGATATCAGCAAATTCAGATTCCGAGCTGATTAGTGATTTCATAGCATCCTCCCCGATCATTGTTGATCCGCAACTTAGACACATAATTGGTTATTTTTATTTATTGATGTGAATCGCAACTTCTACCACGGAGAGATTTAATATCCTCTTTAAATCAGCGGGATAAATTTCAACCAGGAATCCTTGCTTTCCGGCATTCAGAAAAATTTTATCGAGGTTAAATATTGTTTTCTCGGCATACACCGGTAATTTAAATCTTGTGCCAAGCGGACTTATACCGCCGAATATATAACCGGTATGTTTTTGTGCTGTGGCAAGATTACAAGGTTCGATATGTTTAGCTCCTATTGTTCGGGCGAGCTGTTTAGTAGAAACCTCATAGTTTCCATGCATTAAAACTAAAAAAGTTTTTTTTGTTTCATTTTCAAATATGAGTGTCTTAATAACATTGTATTCCGGAACTTTCAATGATTCGGATGCAACACGTGTTCCTCCATGCTCAATATACTTATAAAAATGCGGGATGAAATTAATATTATTTTCTCTTAATATCCTGATTGCATGAGTTACCGGATAATCTGTTTTCGACATATATATTTAAAATAATGTTATATTTTTTGATTTTAAAAGACATTTTATAAGCTGCATTTATCCTGCGTGGTAGACGTCATGAAACGCAATGCCGGTGATAATTGAGCGGTTAGAAATTTTCGCGCCGGTGGAAATTTTTTCAAATTCATTGGGTTTCATATTTGCGATTGCATCACGCATCGAGTTGTGCATATTATCAAGCAGTTTTTTGTAATCGAGCCACTCTTTTTCATCATTAAACGGGAAACCTGAAACCAATTACTACCTTTTAGTGGTAATGATCCGCGTTTTTCACTTATTAGCCGTCTACGAATAGTATATTTACAATATATTGAGTAAAGTAAAATTTTTATTTCATCTTTATTTTTCATAATATTGAATGATTTTTGTTAAAATTTATTGATTTCAATTCAAAAATACAAGATTTAAAAATAATATCATTTTAAAGGAACTAATTCTGTACAATATAAGTTCTAATAATACAAATTTAAATAGGAGAGAAAACTATGAAACAAACTAAAAAATATGGCAAAAAGGTAGATTCTTCACTTAAAATGTGGCTCAAATTGAACAGAGCGTATCTCACATTTCATAAGTTGGCTGCCGATGATATCAGGTCGTATAACCTAACAGAACCACAATTCAGCGTCATTGAATGCCTTGGACATAAGGGGCAGATGACATTAGGGGAATTAACCAAAAAACACTTTGTAAGCGGCGGAAACATGACGGTCGTTGTGGATAATTTAGAAAAAGAAGGATTGGTTGAAAGAAACAGAAGTCTGGACAATCGAAGACAAATATTTGCTAATCTTACGCCAAAAGGTAAGAAATTATTTAATCAAATATTTATTAAGCACGCTGAATATATTACTTCCCTCGCTTCCGTTTTAACCGAAAAAGAGCAGCTTGATTTAGGAATGTTGTTGAAAAAATTAGGATTGGGTTTACAAGAAAAACGAGAAGAGAATAATAATAAATAACAAGAAAGGATAATTAGCATGAAAGTACTATCAATAATGTTGTTCTTACTATTAATCGGATTAATATCGGTGTCAGCTCAAAACGTTTGGCATGTCGATCCGGCGCATAGTAATGTACAGTTTTCTATAAAACATCTGGTCATTAGTGAAGTGACAGGGAATTTTAAAAATTTTGACATAACCTTAACTCAAACAAAAGATGATTTTTCGGATAGTGAAGTGAAAGCGGTGATAGACATGAACAGTATAAATACCGACAATGAAAAAAGAGATAATCATCTACGATCGGACGATTTTTTTAATGCCGAGAGTTTTCCTGAAATGACTTTTGTCAGTAAATCTTTTAAAAAGTCCGGTAAAGATAATTATAAAATTAAGGGAGATTTAACCATTCGTGATATCACAAAGTCCGTTACACTAGATACAAAATTTAATGGAATCGTTGTTGACCCGTACGGAAATACAAAATCAGGATTTAAAGCTACCACAACAATAAACAGATTTGATTTTGATGTTAAATGGAGTGCAGCTATTGAAAGCGGTGGATTGGTCGCCGGCAAAGAAGTAGATGTTACTTTAAATATTCAATTGAAGAAACAAAAATAAAAATTTAACAATAAAAGGGCTAAACATTTTAAGTTTAGCCCTTTTATTTTGACACTAATGCAGCCAGCCGATAATTCCCCGAAGTATTTTATTTCCCATTATTCAAATATTAAAAAGCGGTATTCTTGATTATGCAGCCAAAATTTTGTATTATTTTACAGAATTTAATGTTTTTCAATTGATCCTTTAAGAAATGAGCAGCAACATAATAAGCATATTAATTGGATATTTATTCGGTTCTTTTCCGACCGCATATACTTTTGTAAAATTAAAATTTCAAAAAGATATTCGTAAAGAGGGAAGCGGAAATGTGGGGA
>CAYTID010000083.1:0-9808 GCA_964437735.1 uncultured Ignavibacteriaceae bacterium
GAATTGTGTTAAATATTTTTGATGTGATGATAACGTCTTCCAGCGCTCTGTGCTTAACAGGGAAATCAAGGTTTAATGAATAAGCAACGTCTTCCTGCCTGTATTTATTAAGTCCGGGGAGAAATTGCCTGGAAAGTTTAAGTACATCGAGTGTGAGATTTGATAATGCAGGATAACCCGACAACCTGAATTCGTTAGAGATAAAAGACATATCAAAGGGAGTGTTATATGCCACAATGACTGTGTCCTTGATAAATTTATGAAATGTTTCAGCAATTTCATTGAAGTCAGGAGCATTAATCAGCATTTGAGGTGAAATTTTGTTGACCATGAAAGCCCCGTAGGAGAGAGGACGCTGCGGATTAATCAGTGAATTAAATGATTCCACAACCGCGCCTCCGCGCATTTTTACAGCGGCAATCTCACATACCCGGTCTCCTCCGTCAGCTTTTAAGCCGGTTGTTTCAACATCAACAACTAAGAAATCAACCTCGTCGATGTGGAGTTTAGTGATATCAGAAAAATACTTCAATTTCAGTTTTTAAGATTTAAATATTTATTCCAGAGATTGAATAGTTCGGCTTCGGCTCTAACATCTCCAATACAATATTTTGCTATATCTCGGAAACGTTTTTCTCTATATAAATTCCCCAAATCCAATCCCGTGATACCTTCGCTTTTCGGACTTTTAATGCCGAATGCTTTGCAATAGAAATCTAAATTAAATTTTTTTGATGCGCCGTAAAAAGTTAATTGATCAAGCAAATCACAATGGATATTTGAATCGTAGCGGTACGGGACAAGGTTTCTTGATGGCTGAACTCCGACAATTGCCGAGCGCAACATCACAAAAGGACAGTCGAATGTTCTCCCGTTGAAAGTTATAAATTGGTCAAAATGTTTTATTGTGTCCCAGAATCCCTGAATAACTTCTTCCTCGCTCCCCGTCATGAAAGTTATTTTCCCATCATCGCTCTGATATTCTTCTTTGACATCGGATTGATAAATTACTTTTCCTGCAAATGTGTCGGGATTTAGCATTCCGATTGCAATAATTTGAGCCGTCAGCGGGTAGAGATTTAATTGCAGGAGGGCTTGCTCTTTTTCTTCTTCGGTTTTTGCAAATTTCATCAAATATTCCATCTGCTCGGAATCGAACTTATCTACAGGAAGAGCTAATGTTTCAATATCGAATACGACTCTTTTCATCGGTTTCCTTTGTGATTAAATAATTGATGGAGTGCATACGTAATTATATCCCACGAAAATCCCCGTCGTGCAAGAAAGCCTGCAATTTTTGACTGGTTTTTTTTTTCATCGGATTGTTTTTTTGAAGTCATATACTTTTTAAGTTGTTTTTTTCCTGTTTCCAGGGCGAACTCTTTTTCATTAATGTTTTGATAGTTATTTTCAATTACCTGATTGATAATATCTTTCTTGATTCCTTTTTCAATCAGATGCTGACGCAATACAACTTTACCGATTCCTTTTTTTTTGAGTCTGTCGCGGGTGAACATTTCCGCGAATTCCCGATCGTTAATCAATCCTATATTATTCAGATTATTGATTACACTTTCGATAATTTTTTGTGAGAAATTGTTTTTTTCTAATTTTTTTCTGATTTCGTGCTCGGTCCGTTGCCGGTAGCTGAAAAATTTTAAAGCAACATCTTTTGCCATATGAAAATCATTGCAAAACAGGAGTTCATTCAGTTTCCTCTCTGTAATTTCATCTCCGTTTCGTAGTCCGAACTTGACCGCTACATCTCTGTGTATAATATATTTATTACCATCGTCAAATATTACATTGACAGATTTCGGCTTACCGGTTGTTTTAGAAAATTTTACTACAATCATTTAGCTGTTTTTTTTTCTGTCTTACCACTTGGCGGTGCAGCAGGTTTGGGTTCTTCACCGTTACCTAACGCGAATTTCATTCTTAATGTATTGTCGATCTCTTTCAGCGCTTTTTCATTTTCAATCAAATGTTTTTTAACTGCATCGCGTCCCTGACCTATGCGCTCATCTTTGTAGGAGAACCATGAACCGCTTTTCTGTATAATATTCTGATCGACTGCAAGATCGATAAGGTCACCAAGTTTGGATATCCCTTCATCATATAAAATATCAAAATGAGCTTCTTTAAACGGAGGGGCGACTTTATTTTTGACAACTTTAACCCGTGTGCGGTTACCGATTACATTCTGTCCATCTTTGATGGCTTCGATGCGTCTGATATCGAGGCGCATTGTTGCGTAAAATTTCAGCGCGTTGCCGCCTGTTGTGGTTTCAGGATTGCCAAACATGACACCGATTTTTTGTCGTAATTGATTTGTAAATATCACTGCTGTTTTTGATTTGTTTATAGCGGCTGCTAATTTACGGAGCGCCTGAGACATTAATCTGGCTTGGACACCCATCGTCGGATCGCCCATCTCACCTTCAATTTCAGCTCGGGGAGTTAATGCTGCAACCGAATCGATAACAATAATATCAATCGATCCTGAACGGACTAAACTTTCAACTATTTCAAGAGCTTGCTCGCCGAATTCGGGCTGCGACAATAACAGATTATTTACATCCACTCCAAGTTTTTTTGCATAAGATACATCTAACGCGTGCTCTGTATCGATAAACGCAGCGATACCTCCTTTTTGAGCCTCAGCTATGGCATGAAGGCAGACTGTGGTTTTGCCAGAAGATTCCGGACCGAATATTTCGACGACTCGTCCTCTCGGAAATCCTCCAATACCCAATGCGGTATCCAATGAAATTGAACCTGTTGAAATAGCCTCCAGTTTAGTTATCGGTTTATCACCGAGTCGCATAATGCTTCCTTTTCCGTGTTGCTTTTCAATCTGTTCTAATGCGATTTTTAATGCTTGTGTGCGTGCTTCTTTGTTTGTTTCTTCTGCCATAATTGCTCCAATATTAGCGTTTATATTTTTGTATATTTATCAAAAAGTTTTGAAATTATTTTCTTTATTTCTTCCACATCGTACGGTTTTATTATATAGTCCGTTACTCCGAGAGATTTTGCGACCTGCATTGCATCGAAATCATCCAACGCCGACATAAACACAAACGGAACCGATTTCAATTTTGGATTTAATTGTATATTATCGAACAAATCAAAGCCGTTCATATCGGGCATTTTTATATCGCTCAAAATCAGGTCTGGTTTTAGCGAATTTAATTTCTCCAATGCCTGTGTTCCGCTTTCGGCTGTGTGAACATTATATAATTCCGATTTTAATTCCGAAGCCATTGTTGACAACCAGAAAGGTTCGTCGTCAATTAGAAGAAGTGTTTTAGCTTTCTGTTTGCTCATAATTATTGATTTTTTAAATTGATGGTTTTAATGATTGTATATTCCGAACCGGTTGGTTTTAAATCGCTTTTCATAAGTAAAATTTCCCGGCATACAATTGCTTCTGTGTCAAAGGTAATATTTTCTATAATTGGAAGCAAATATTTAATCCTTTTCGGACTTTTTACACGTCCAAGAGTGATATGCGGATGAAATTTCCTGTTTTCTGTTTCAAAGCCAAATTCTATAAGTTTGCTGTCGATTGTATTTTTTATCTTTTCCAGTATCCCGTCTGAATTTTCACAACCGACCCAAATAATTTTCGGATTTCTCCGGTTCGGAAAACTTCCGATGTTTTTATATTTCAATCTAAAAGGCGGGAATGTGTCGGCAATTTTTTCAATAGAAAGAATTAATTCAGGAATTATGATTTCATTAGTCTCTCCTAAAAATTTTAAAGTAATATGAAATTTATTTGATATTTCCCATTTTACATCGGCGCCCGTAGCTTTTAACTCGGATTGTAAAGCGGAGATATTTCTTTTAATCTCTTCAGGAGTATCAATTGCAATAAATATTCTCATCGTTTACTGATTTTAATGAGTTCTTTTCTTAATAAATCCAAAGCAGTTTGTGAAGCCCTTATTTTTATTCGTTTTCTATCTTCACCAAAATAAAATTTCTCGGAAAAAGTGTGGTTCGTGTCAGAATAACCTATCCAAACCAACCCGACAGGTTTATCGGCAGTTCCGCCGGTCGGACCCGCGATACCGGTTGTAGATATTCCAATATCCGTATTCGCGAGTACTCTGATGCCCACTGCCATAGCTTCAGCAACCTCTTTACTGACGGCGCCATATTTTTTCAACAATTCATCATGAACGTTTAAATGCTTTGTTTTTGATTCATTACTGTATGCGACGATTCCTCGTTCAAAATATTTTGAACTTCCGGAAATATCTGTGATTCTGCTGCATATCAATCCTCCTGTGCAGGATTCGGCGACGGATAAAGTGAGTTTGCTTTCAATAAGCAATCTCCCGATTATTTCGGATAAATCTCCATTATCAACTCCATAAATATATCCCCCGGCTCTTGATTTTATTACTTCTACAAATTTTTCCAACTGTTTAACAGCAGATATTTTATCTACACCTGTTGCAGTCAACCGCAGATTTACACCCAAAGGAGAGGGTAAGAATGCGAGTTTACAGATTCCGGTGAATTCATTAATGTTACCTAATAATTCCGATAAGTTTGCTTCGGGGATTCCTGTGGTTCTTAGAGTTTTTTGGACGACAACACTTTCTTTGGAAAGATTTTTTAACATCGGGACCACATGCTCATCCATCATAGTCTCCATTTCGTATGGAACTCCGGGCAATGCGATAAGGTAATTTCCTTTATTTTCAAAAATCATACCTGCTGCAGTTCCGTTTTTGTTGGGAATGACCTTGCACTTATCCGGCACCAGGCTCTGTTCTTCTGCCGCCTGCACCCATTCTAAGTTCCGCGCCGTGAAAATCCTCTTGATATTTTCTTTGACTTGTTCATTTACAACAAGGTGCGAATCAAAGTACCGGCATAAAGCCGACTTGGTAACGTCGTCGTGAGTTGGTCCAAGTCCACCGGTGATAATTATCAAATTATATAAATCATAATTTCTCTTTATTGAGTTGTAAATTTCCGTTTCACTATCGTTGATAACCAGAATTTTTCTTGTTTCAATTCCCACCTCGAGTATCTTTTCTGCTATGAATGCAGCGTTTGTATTGGTGATCAAACCCGATAATAGTTCATCTCCTATGTTGATTATTAATGCGGTCATAGGGTTATCTAGTTAATGAAGAATAGGATTATATGGATTACGATACTTGTGTATATACCGGCAAATACATCGTCGAGCATAATTCCCCAACCGTTAGGTAATTTTTCAAGTTGCCGACATGGGAAAGGTTTAAAAATATCAAACAACCGGAATAATATAAAAGCAGCAATAATAATGGGAAAAGATTTCTCTATAAATAATAAAGATATCCACATTCCGACAATCTCGTCTATTACTACGACTGAGGGATCATCACCCAATTTTTTTTCTAATAGAGCAGATGAATACAATCCCGCAAAATAAAATATGATTATTAAGGGAAGAAAAATTATAATGTTTTCGATTCCGGGAATCATATATATTATGAGTCCCACGATTGAACCCGCGGTACCGGGAATCAGCGGTGAGTAACCGGAATAAAATCCTGTGCCTATCAATTTGGCGATAAAAGGGATTCCGTTATCAGTCTTTGGAGAAATTTTTTCCTCCATATAGAGATTTAATAAATTTTCTATTGGAATAAAGATAAGTCAAACCGGTCCAAACAGTCAGGAATGTAACCAAAAGCATCATTCCGAAAAGAACCTGAGGAAGTAAAAGATATTCAGTATAATCATAAACGCCCGGATACTTTATATTCAGGTGAGGGATTGTTCTTAAAACATAAAGCGCTAAAATATAATAAATAACAATATATTGAACCGTGGTTTTCGCCTTTGCAGTTGAAGAAGTAACTACCGGATGATCTTTGTACTCTGCAATCGATCTCAATAGAGTTATCAGGATATCGCGGAAAATAATAATCCACACCATCCAAGAATCTACAAGCCCGAGGATTGCAAAAGCAATCAAAGCGGAAGATGTTAATATTTTATCGGCGAGCGGATCGAGGAATATTCCGAATCTCGAAATATATCCCCATTTTCTGGCAACCCAACCATCGTACCAGTCGGTTAATGCAGCAACAATAAATACTATTAACGAAATTTGTTTGTAAAAAATTGAATCGGAAATAAATAACAGGAGAAAAACAGGCGTCAGTATGATTCGCAGGAAAGTAAGCGAGTTCGGGAGTGTAAGTGTGTCGTTATTTGCCATAGGCATAATTTAGAAAAAATTACTAATAATGCAAATAAAAAAACCTGACTTGGAAAGTCAGGTTTTGATTAAAAAAATCACACAAAAAATTTATGCGGCTTTTACAACTTTGCCTTGCTTTATGCAATTTGTGCAGACTTTCATTCTGACCGGTTTGCCGTTTACTGAAGCACGAACGCTCTGTATGTTTGGCAGCCAGCGCCTTCTGGTTCTGTTATGTGCGTGACTGATATTGTTGCCAGTAATCGGCTTTTTTCCGCAAATATCGCAAACTTTTGCCATTTTAGAGCTCTCTTTTTATTATTACCTAAATTAACTGGTTAAATATAATAAAAAAGTTCTATTTAAGCAATAACTCTCATATAGATTGGAAAAATTAAAATATTTTAATATCTTTTTACTAATTTATCAAAAAGTTAAAGTTGAATAATGATTTTTTATTTTCTTGTTTATAAAGGAACCAAGGATCTTCAAAATAAATTATTTATAAAGCCGAAAAAATCCAATTGGATTATTTGTATAAATAATTTCCGATATCCTGATTTCAATTTGAGACATTTGGGTAGAATTAATTTGGTTAATTTATTTGTCCTCAAATACTATGCTTTATAAGCTCTTTAAAATATTTATAACATTTCTTTTCAGTTTCGCTTGCCTGTGTAATCTCAATGCCGGTGAAGATACGATAGGGGGATTATTATTTTCGGGGCATATTTCTCCGGGAAAAATACGGACAAATCTCGACCTTACACCTAAAAATCCGATTAGCTTTAAGGGGAAATTTTCTATTTCATTTGATATCTCCTTTTAGAAAAATACTAATTTCGGTCACATCATTGATTTGGATGATTATTCAAAATTTAACGCTTCGTTGGCTTATGTTCATTACGATAATCCCGATACGTCATATATAAAACTCATAATAAATAAAGAACTCACGAATATAATTATTCCCATACCTAAAAAGGAATTAAGGAAAAGAAAATGGGACAAAATTTTGATCGATTGCGACCTCGATACAAAAGTGATAACGATTTCTTTAAATGACAGGCAATCCTCAATAAACTATAATTTATTACCGAATAAATTTAACTTGAAAATATTTTTTGGTATCGGAGAACATTATCAGGAAGTACCCCGAATGGCAATCAGGAATATCAGAATTTTTAAAACTGATTTGCTTAATGGTAAATTTAAATTAGCACATCATTGGGCACTTGATGAGTTTGAAGGAAAAATTGCAAAAGATAAAGTGGGCGGACTTGCCGGTGAACAACGAAATGGCGAGTGGCTCGCGAATGCACATACAGATTGGCAGTTACAAAAAACTATCTTTATCCAACCGGGAACAGGCGTCACACTTGATACACTCAAAAGAAAAATATTATTTGTCGAGCCGGACAGGATTAGAAAATATGATTGGATTATTAATACAATTGATGACGAAAAATTTAACGCTCCCCATCCAAACCGGCAAATGACATTTGTTTACAACCATTTTACGAACAAACTTCTTGCCTTTCACGGAGGTAGAGGAGAGGTGACTGTTTATGACGAAGAGAAAAAAGTCTGGTTTTCTATTGATTCGTCTAATGATTCCTTGCAGCATTATTACGGTAGTTCCATATTTATCAATCCTCTGAATGGTGATCTGATGATGTTTTGCGGGTACGGTTGGTACCTGATGAAAAATCATTTGCAGAAATATAATTTTACTGAAGCCGTTTGGGAAACATTAAAGGTTAAAGGAGACACACCTGAACCGCGTTTTGGCACTTCACTTTATTATACCAATAATCCTGAAGAAGTATTGATCTTTGGGGGACTTGGAAATAAAACCGGAAGACAAGACGAAAAATATGAAATATTTTATGATCTCTGGGAACTCAATTTGAAAACTTACACATTCAAAAAAATATGGGTCAATAAAGGTCTAACCAATATTTATCGGAGAGGAGGAGGGAGCAATCTGTATCCATTCCCTGAAAAAAATATTTATTACATGTTTACTCCTACAAATTTGGAATGGGACTCATTTCAATTTTGTGAATTGAATACTGAAAAGGCAACTCTTAGACCTGTTAGTGAAGTTTTATTTAGTGTAAGCAGGGATGCCCCTGTCCTCTTTTTTTATGATAAATATTCTAATGAATTTGTAGCGGTTACCCAACAGATTGACTATAAAGTGAATTTATGGGAGGCGAGAATTTATACGTTGGCATATCCTCCGATAAGAGCCGGTGACCTCAAGACAATCGGGGATGAGAAAACAAGTGTAATATATTTATTCATTGGTTTCGGATTTTTATTCATAACTGTGATAACCTTTGCAACTTATAAATTTATAAAATTTAAAAAATCTCGAAAAGAACATTTGCCTGATCTTCCGATTGAACAATATGCCATACCTAAAAATCTTGAAAGTGTACCCCAATATCCGATAATAAACATTAATCATTTACAATCATCCGAAGAGAAAAAGTCAGCAATAAATGTTTTCGGTGGTCTGGAGGTGTTTGATACGGAAGGAAGGAACATCACAAAGGAATTTTCTCCCAAAATCAGACAATTATTCGGAATTATACTGCTTCACACAAACGGGACAAAAATAAACCGGAGGGGGATATCCACTGAAAAATTGACAGATGCTCTTTGGCCGGAAGCCGATCCCTTGAGCGCGAAAAATTCCCGCGGCGTTGCTATCAGTAACTTAAGGAATATTCTGGCAAAAGTGGGAAATATCAAAGTCGTAAACGATCAATCCTTATGGCTTATTGAAGCTGATGAAGAAATATTCTGTGAATATTTTTTATTTAACGAAATAAGAATTAACCTTCTTAAGGGGAATGAGGAAATCTTACCGGGTACTTATGTATCTTTTGTTGAAATAGTGAAAAAAGGATTGATCTTGCCGGAGATCAGTACGGATTGGATTGAGCCGATCCGTAAGTCATTGTCCGATGATATTACTATGATATGCTTAAAATATGCCGAAAAGTTCAACAATCCTGAATATTGGGAAACACACCTAAATGCAGCAGAGTCGATACTGATGCGCGACTCATTAAATGAAGACGGGTTGCGGCTCAAACTAACAACATTGATGAACCTAGGGCGGCATGGAGTCGCTAAAGATACTTATGACACATTTTGCATTGAATTCAAGAATATTTTTGACGAGGAATACAGAGTGCCATTTAAAGATTTGATTTCCAAGCCTTAAAACGGACACAAAATATTTTTCCATTCAATAAAAAAACCTCTAATTTTAAAAGATTTAAACGTTTTTTTAAATTTTTTTTAAAAATATTTCTTACTAACCCCAAAATTAACCCTCCTGTTAATTAATAATTTTAAATTAGTAGATAATTCCGTTTCCAAATTAGTATACCTAAATATACTCGGCATATTAAAATTTTGGTTTTGGTGAATTTATACTCAATAAGTAAAAATGATGAATTTTAAGAAATTCGAGACCTATATTTCTGTGGCGCCCATGAGGGGGGGCGTCACAGAAAAAAAGAGGGGAATTACTAATGATAAATTTTATGCTTTATACTAATAAATTACTAA
>CAYTID010000084.1:0-9549 GCA_964437735.1 uncultured Ignavibacteriaceae bacterium
GTTTTTATCTTCCACATGTGTGAAGCCTGATCTCCACGATTATTATTTTGCTTCACAGCAGTATTTCCGATGTATGGCATGTGGCAATCACCACATTTATTATGATCAACCGGTACGCCATCTTTGATAATATTAATGGTTTTATTTTGATGGCATGGTAAACAAGTTTTCGCGGCAGGTTTTAAACCGCCTCTGTCATATACTGTACTCTTATGCGGATCGTGACAAGTTACGCATGTCATATTGACTGTACGTCGGTGTTTGGTAAATGTCATCTGATCATACTGTTCACGATGATCCAAAAATTGTTTGTCAGATCTCACCGGAATACGGAGACCATTCCCTCTGGCATGGCAAGCTTTACACATATTAAAGCCCTCTTTTGGAGGCTTGATTGTTGTAGGATTTGTTGTGTGTGATTTGGAAGGACCATGACAACCTTCGCATTGAACACCAAACTCAAAAAATGTACCGGCAAATCCAGGACGATTTTCAAAACGGAATGGTGAAGTCGCTGCATCGTAAGGTTTCCAACCTGTTGTATGACAGGCACCACAAGTATACACAGCTCCTGTGGGAGTTCTAAGAGCGAATACTTGATTTCCAACATTGCTCGCATTATATGCTCCATGTCCTTTTTGTGTTGGATGAATTGTTCCCAAATTGTATTGGGCTTTTGTGCCTTCATAAATATATCCGTTTTTATCCATCCATCTTGCTTTCCATCCGTATCCACCGATCATAAATCCTATATTCGTATCAGCATGTGTATAGCTGAATCCTAAACCAATGGCTTCGGGTGCTAACGGAACACCGGTTTCATTCGTCCCGACAGGGAACGGCTTGTAAACGCCTGATCCGTCTACTTTTGAACGGTCTATGCGTTGAATTTTCCACGGATGTCCGGATTTGTTAAATTCATCTAAATTAATTGGTTTTATTGAGAGGTGACAGCCAAAACATGCCGCTTTTCCGGCATAATCAGGCCATGTTTGTGTCTGGACTGATGAAAAAAAAACAACCAGACAAATTGTTAATATCAAATTGACGGTTACAAGTTTCATGCTCACTCCTTTGTTTTTTTTATATATATTCTCTCTTTTTTCTCGTCAGATAATAGGACAAATAATATGCCGCTAAATTAAAAAAAATATTTTCTAAAAATATGTTTTTTTCACTCAAAAGGTAAGATATATTGACTAGCACGGAGTTGTTTTGATTAATATTTCTCATTTCTTGGAAAGTCAAAATCGTTGTTTTTCATTTATGACAAATATAGTCGTGAAATTGATTAGAAGGGATAAAAAGACTACTGGCATTGGTCCCCTGCTGGGAAAAATCAGATGCTTAATAGCTGAGAGAAAAAATTGCTTGACTTACAAAAGTCACTCACAACCGTGTTGGACAAATAAACACGAAAAAACACTCTGTGTAAACAAAGATTGCAGATTGTGTGAGGTTCATATTAAAGATGTTATTATTAAATTCAGCACCCTCAATCAATAATATCGAATAAAATGTTATTTATATCTTACTTAACCATTGAACCATCGCCGATATCGGCTGACGTACTTACAAATACCAAATTACCTTTTTCATCAGATGCAGCGAGAAGCATACCGTGTGATTCATTTCCCATTAATTTAGCCGGTTGAAGATTTGCGACGACAATAATTTTTTTGCCTACCAGTTCATCAGGTTGATAGTGTTGCGCAATCCCTGCTATAATTTGTCGAGTTTCAGAACCAATTGATATTTGAAGTTTAAGTAGTTTTTCGGATTTTTTTATTTTTTCACAAGATATTATGGTGGCGGTCCGTAAATCTACTTTTTTAAAATCCTCAATCGAGATTTCCGGTTTTAATGGTGGTATATTTATTTCACGCTTTAAATCGTCTGATTTTAATTTATTTATTTCTTCATCGATTACTGAATCTTCAATCTTTGTAAATAATATTTCGGGGTGATTCAACTTGTGCCCTTTAGGTAAATCAGATTTTTTTGCATCATCCCAGGAATACTTAATTTTTTTTGAATTAATGTTTATAATATTTCTAATCCGTTCCGATGTGTATGGTAAAACCGGTTCAAATAATATGGAAAGAGATTTAATTGCCTGTAAACATATATTCAGGGTTGTTGCACAACGATCAGGATTTTCCTTAATCGTTTTCCAAGGCTCACAGTCGTTAAAATACTTATTTGCTCTTCGAGCCAGATTCATCATTTCCAATGCGGCATCCCTGAACTTATAACTTTCTATAAATTGACCAATAACTTCAGGTTTGGTTTCCACCTCATTTAGGAAATCAATGTCTATTTTTAAGAGTTCCTTTCTTTCAGGAACGATCCCATTAAAATTCTTATGGATAAAAGTTAATGTTCTGTTCACAAAATTTCCTAAAATATCGGCAAGCTCATTATTGTGACGGCTTTGAAAGTCCTTCCAATAAAAATCCGAATCCTTTGTCTCAGGCATATTCATAGTCAATGAGTATCTCAATGAATCAGCTTGGAATTTTTCAAGAAATTCATCAACATCTAAACCCCATCCTCTGCTTTTTGAAAATTTTTGTCCTTCAAGATTTAAAAATTCATTTGCAGGTACATTTGCGGGTAAAATATATTTATCTTCACTGACATCGTTCCATGCCATCAGCATAGCAGGAAAAACTATACAATGGAATACTATGTTATCTTTTCCAATGAAAGCGATATAGATACTTTTTTCATCTTCCCAGTAATCTTTCCATTTGTTCTCATTAACTTTTCCAGCCCATTCTTTTGTGGAAGAGATATAACCGAGCACAGCATCAAACCAAACATATAACACCTTATTTTCGTAACCGGCGAGAGGGATTTTAACCCCCCAATCTAAATCGCGTGTGACTGCCCGGTCTTGCAAACCTTCATTAAACCACGATTGACAATATTTCAGAACTAGGTCTTTCCAACCGTACTTTGCATCCATTTCTTTAATATATTTTTCCAATCGTTCCTGATATTTACCGAGAGGAAAATACCAATGTGAAGTTTCGCGAACGATCGGTTTTTCACCGCTGATTTTACTACGTGGTTCAATCAAATCAAGCGGATTTAAAAATGCCCCGCATTTCTCACACTGATCACCCCGTGCGTCAGTACTTTTACAGATCGGGCACGTCCCTTCAACATATCGATCAGGTAAAAACATTTCTGCTTTCGGATCGAATAATTGTTTTTCAGTTTTTTCTAATAAAACACCGGCTTCATGCAATTTCAGAAAAAATTCCCGTGCAGTTTCATGATGAATCGGCAAAGAAGTACGGGAATAATTATCGAAGCTCATGCCGAATTTTTCAAATGCTTTTTTATTCAAATCATGATATCTGTCCACAATTTCCTGAGGAGTCTTTTTTTCGTTCTCTGCAGTTATAGTTATCGGAACACCATGTTCATCCGAACCGCAAATAAATACCACTTTTCGGTTTTTCAATTTTTGGTATCGTGCAAATATATCTGCCGGAAGATAAGCGCCGGCTAAATGACCCAAATGAATTTTACCGTTTGCATAAGGTAATGCCGCAGTTATTAAAAATTTTGTATTTTCTTTTGTCACGGATTTAAGTTTTATATGATTTTCGTTACTTGAAATTCTGATTTTTAAGGTGGTCTAATGGCACATGCTCGCTTCTGCCATCGCTATATTTTACAAGGATAGTATTTTTACTAAAATCAATTTTCCCGAACTTCACACAATTCTTACCTGTGCCCGAATTATCAAATTTAAACAATTCCGGATTCAAATCTGCATAATTAGCCAGTTCATACATCAGACAACATTTGAGCCGACTGCATTGCCCCGATAATTTGATCGGATTAAAGGACAAACCTTGCACGGCAATAAATTGAGTAGAAATTCTCTCAAAATCTCTCAGCCACGATTTACAACAGAGTTGACGACCACAAATTCCTATGCCTCCGACTCTCCTGGTTTCGTCTCTAACGCCAATTTGACGCATTTCGATTCTTGTTTTGTAAACATACGCGAGGTCTTTTACCAGCTCCCTGAAATCGATACGGTGGTCTGCCGTATAATAAATCGTAATCCTGCTTGAATCGTGTTGATATTCAACATCGACCAATTTCATTGTAAGATTATGTTTCAATATTTTTTCGGAAGCTATCGTAAAAGTTTTTTCCTCCCGATTTTTATTATTCTCGTACGTTTTCAAATCTTCTTCGTTTGAAATACGTATTACTTTCTTAATACCATCGATGGGCAATTTTCGCGTTTTACTTTTTGTGAGAGCTGTTAAACCTTTTGCCGTCACAAGTCCCATATCATTACCTCTCTCAGCTTCAACTACTACCCTATTATTTATCTGTATATCAAGAGAATTTGAATTATAATAATAATTATAACGTTCACCTTTGAATCTTAATTCGATTATTTTATCGACTTCGATATTTTCGTTATTTCTTAAAAATTCAAAACAATTCTTGTATGAAGAATTCGGACAGCTGGGATCAGGGGATTGAGAGTTTTCGATTTTTTTTTGAATATTATTTTGAGATATATGATTTGTTAAATTTATGTCAAAAGCATTTTGATTTGCCATATTCAAATATCAACTTTATTTCCTATCATAACAGACCTTAATTTTATCACGAGCACAAACATTATCAGTGGAATATAAACATTTTTCTTTAGAAGTGAAAGAGATTGGTCAATCGAATTCAATATTTCAAAGTAATCGATATCAGGATACCTTGCAACAAATTTATCCAACCTCGAACGCAAATCAATATTTAGCAAACTATCCGATCCGTTGCTCAGAGCTAGTGTATCACGAAACCATATCTGCATCAATAATAATAATTGTTCTACTTCCTGTCTGTTGTATTCTTTCGAAATCCTATCGACCTCGGATGAAATATCCCGGATATTTTTTGATAAGATGATTATCAAAAATTCGAGCAATTTTATTCGTTGATCGTTTAAATCAGTGTTTATTAATTCAATCGCTTTGGAAAAACTCCCGTCGGATAACTTTGATACCATTGTGCTTTGTTGCTCGTTAATATTGTAATTAATTTGCAAAGCGTTTTTTATCTCATTTTCGGTCAATTCTTCAAACCTGACTAACTGACACCTTGATATTATGGTCGGGAGCAATGAATCCTTGTTTGACGTAGTAAGAATTATCAGGCTGTTCCCGGAAGGTTCTTCGAGGGTTTTCAGGAGCGCGTTTGCGGCTTGATCGTTTAACTTTTCAGCATTCAATATTATGAATACTTTCCTACCTTTTTGAAATACACTCAATGAACTCTTTTTTCTGATATCCCTGATGCTTGTAATCTTTATTATGTTTGCACGTTCGATAATAATTTTATGATAATGATTTTTTGCTTTCTCAGAGATCTGTTTTTGAATTTGAGCAACATCCTCTGTTGATAGTTTAGCTGTTGGAGAATCATCAGAAATTTCATTTTTCCCGACCGGAAGAGGGAAAACCAGGTGTAGATTCGGATGCTGAAGTGTTTCCATTTTTCGGCAATCCGGACAATCTCCGCATGAATCATTTTTTCCAACCTGACAATTTAAAATTTTTGCAAGTTGTATAGCAATTGCATCCTTACCAACTCCTTCGGGACCATAAAAAAGAAGTGCATGCGGTAGGCGATTATTGTTAATGACTGCCTGAATTATTTTTTTTGCTCTATGTTGTCCGATTATATTATTCCAACTCATATAAATACCTCAAAAAGCGTGTCCGATTCCAAAATTGATAACACCCGCGCCTAATACTTCCTTGATGAATTTTTTTTCAACAAACCATTTATTACTTGGGTTATCAATCGGGTCATAAACCTTAAACCCGAAATCAATTCTTACCGGTCCGATGAATGTATCATATCTCAAACCCAGACCAGAAGCCAGAGCAATATTTTTCAACCGAAACTCATCAATGCCTCTCCATAAGTTACCAAAATCCAAAAAATAAACTGCCCATATATTTTTCATTTCAATAATCCACAATTTGTCAAACCCTCTGAAATGATTTACACGAAGCTCGGCGTTACCTTCGATAAGAAAGTTTCCGCCAAGGGCTAATTCTTCCTGAGGCATTATCCCAAGCATTCTGGCTTTCCAGCCGCGTACGCTTCCGCTGCCTCCCATAAAAAATCTTCTTGTCAGCGGTATCCTTGCTTTATTATCAATTTTGCTGGATCCATATTTTTCCTGATAACCGGTTCGTAGTTTGAATGCAAAAATATTAAATTTTGACCTTGTTAAATCCTTATACCATCTTCCCAAAAGTGTAAATTTATAAAATTTTGTAAAAGGTAAATCGGGTTGGATTTTTTTTAAAATTTCCTGTAACAATCCGGATTCCTCAACCGAAACAGCGTGGAAAAACCCACTTGTTGGTGAAAATATATCATTAGTTTTATCCCTTTGTAAAGTAAGACTTATGATTGAGTTAAACTGAGGTTGCTGCTCCTCCCTCAAACGCTCAAGGCTTAAACCTGTTTTTAATGTATCTTCCAACCAATTAACATCAGACCTTTCTAATACCCATTCCAATATTCCTGTCGTATATGTGGCAAATTGGTTAACCAATCCTAGTCTATTTCGAATTAGAGTTACTACATAATAATTTTTTTTATCATATCCGACTGAGAGTGTCCATGAACCATTCAGATTACGCGTAAAAATATACGGTTGTAAAATTTGAAACTGAAGTTCAGCTTTCCCATTTATTGAGGGATCATTAATTCCCTGTTTACTGAATATTCTTTGAAAATTCCATTCATGTATAGATTGAGTACTTAATCTTAATCTTAGGTTAAAATTCCTTGCGCCACCGTAAAAATTTCGGTTTGTATAACCTGCACCGAGACCTAAATTGAAAGCGTTATCTTCATCTGAAATAATAATTTCGGGGGCGAATTCATGTTTATTCCTGTTTTTCAAAAACACATTAATAGGAATTTCATCATTCTCGGTAAGGTTATTATCCCGGACATCAATTCTGGCGGATTCAAAAATCCCAAGCCGATTTAAATTTTTTTCAGAAGCAACTAGTTTATTTTTGCTAATTAAGTCCCCTTTGGCAATTTCAAGATGGCGTGTAATGATCTCATCCGTGATGTCTTCCCTCTCCGGCGAATCCAATATCGTAATTTCGCCGATTTTGTATTTAGTTCCGACTTCAAAATAATAGGAAACTGAAAAATTATTTGTTGAATAGTATCTTTTGACCGATGAACTGTCGTAAATTAATTTTGCGAAGGGATAACCATTGTTATTTAGTATATCGATTATCCTCAATGACTCATCATTTATTCTGCTTTTAACAAACGGATCCCCATTTTTGATAATACGGTCTTTTAAGATTCCCTCCCAAATTATTTCGGAAATTTGTTCTAATCCGTTATATTCAACACTGTCTAAAAACGACCGATTATTTTCATTTATTATAATTGTTATTTTTACTTTGCTGCTGTCCTTAGTAAAAAATAAATCATTTGTGATATGAACATTAAAAAATCCTTCGTCGTTATAATATTGTGTAAGCTGTTCGATATCCAGGAGCAGGATATTTACGTCATAATATTTCGGCCCTTCACCGAAATTTTCTCCCAGAGTTTTGTGAAAGAATTTCGAAATGGAGCCGGGCGTTGATTTTGTTCTGATGAAATCATATATGAAATCTTTATCCAGGTGCTTGTTCCCTGATATGATAACATCTTCAATTTCGCTCTGTTTGTCATTAATGCGAGCTTCGGCACACACCGATCCGAAAACAAATCCAATCAACACCAGATATTTAAAAAAATAGTTTAACAATGATTTTTCGAATCCCAAATTATTACTAAAAAACCCATCAAATGAAAGTCTGATGGGTTTCATAAATGTACCTTTATTAAAACTATTTATATAAAACAATTGTTATGCACAATTTATTAATATTAATACTCATTTTCATCTTCAAAAAAGAAATCTTGATCGGTAGGATAGTCCAGCCAGATATCTTCCATGCTTTCGTATGGTTCGTCTGAATCCTCTAATTCCTGGAGGTTATCCATAACCTCAATTGGCGCCCCGATTCTGATCGCATAATCGATTAATTCTTCTTTGGTAGCTGGCCATGGGGCATCGTCAAGATATGACACTAATTCCATAGTCCAGATCATAAAACATTACCTCCTTTCGATAATTTATGGATGTGTAAATTTGTTCTATTTTTTTGCAAGTTGTTTACTATATTCTCTCGGCGACAAATCATCAAGGAAAAAATCTATTGGATTCTGTCTGACGCCTTTATAAATAACTTCATAATGCAAATGAGGTCCGCTAACTAAACCTGTTCGGCCACTTTTTGCAATGTTATCACCTCTGCGAATTTTCTGCCCTTGTCGAACATTGATTTTTGATAAATGGGCATAAAGCGATTGATAACCGTACCCATGATTTATTACAACAACGATTCCATAACCGCCACCGCTTCTACCGGCAAATTCTACCGTTCCGTCTCCTGCGGCATAGATAGGAGTGCCAACATCGGCAATAATATCTAATCCTTGATGAGTACGATACATTCCCAGAACAGGATGCATGCGCATCCCGAATCCACGAGTTGAATAATTACCATCCATCGGTTTTAAAGCCGGAATGGATGCAAACAATTTTTGATTATAGTTATATTTATTGAGAATCTTGTTATAGCTTTCTTTCTGCAGATCTATTTCACGAGATAATTGATCGACCACACCATCAAGTTGACCCAAAATGTTATTATTGCCCAACAAATCCTTTGTATCGAATTTTAAAACATCACCGCCGATACCGACACTTTTTTCATCTTTATCCAATTTTGGTATATCCACAAGAAGCCTGAAATCGTCCCCTTGGGCGCTTAGTTTATATAAATCGTTCCGCAATTCGTTTATATTTTCTGTGATGCTTTTAATCTGAGATTTTAACGTTATATTTTCTTCGATAATCTTATCTATTCTTTTATATCCGATATTTAAAAAATCATACACATAAAAATTTGTGGCAAATATCGATGTAAATAATAACACTACGCTGCTTATTATCAGAGAAGTAACTTTAAATTTAAAAAATTTAAGCTCTTTATACCTTAAATCTTTCTCTGAATAATAGAAATATTTACGTTTTCCTAATTTCATCTAATCCAATACTAATGTTAAGTAGACTAATATATATTTTTTAAACAATTTGTGTTTATTATAAATAATTTTTCGCGCTTTGTCAAGACTTTTTAAAAGAAAATTCAAAAAAAATAATTATTCAAAATCGTGTTCAAAATAATTAATCACTCTATTCCCGTAATTTTTACTCTTATCGCTGATAATTGTCTCTAAACGCTTGGCAAATTCTTTTGCCGCATCATAACCATAATGTTTTAATAAATAATTTAGAGCAATCACTTCACAAATTACTGTAACATTCTTACCCGGAAATATTGGTAATTTAACGTGTAGCAGTTCAACGTCCATAATTGCTAATACGTCGGTATCCAGCCCGGTTCTCGT
>CAYTID010000085.1:0-9491 GCA_964437735.1 uncultured Ignavibacteriaceae bacterium
ACCTCCTTGGAATAAAACGACCTTTCTATTGCCTTTATTGTGGATTTTATTGAAAATGAATGCTCTTTAAAATACACTTCATCTTCTGAACTTATTGGAGTCACAAAATATTTGTCATATTCTGTTTTTACATTTCTTGAATACTTGATCGAAAAAGGTATAACCTCATGACCTTTTGATTTTAATAATTGCTCCAGATTAAACATGTACCGCTCAGGACCACCTGAAACAAAATAACGATAATTTATAATTAATATTTTCATTATTTATTATTAACAAACCATTGTATAAATTTATTTATTCCATCTTCTAAATTTGTCTCGGGGTGATATCCAAGCAATTGTTTTGCTTTTGTTATATCAGCGCTTGTTAGATGAACGTCACCTGGTTGATTGGATATTCTATTTATAATTGCTTTTTTATTTAAATATTTCTCTAATAACGATATGACTGTTTTCAATGAATAAGTTCGTGATTCACCGAGGTTGATTATTTCAAAACCATCGAGGTTATTCATAGCAGCAATCGTACCGTCCACAATATCATCTATATAAGTATAATCACGTTTCGATGTGCCGTCTCCGAAAACATTAATCGGCTTATCATCTATTATATTTTGGGCAAAGTTATGTATTGCCATCTCGGGTCTTTGTCTCGGACCGTATACTGAAAAATATCTCAGACAGAATATATCATAATCGTAAAGACTATGATATGTATGACAAAGCAGTTCACAAGCTTTTTTTGTTGCGGCATATGGTGATATTGGATTATCCACATTATCGGTTTCCGAGAATGGTACTTTTTTGTTGTTTCCGTAAACAGAAGATGATGAAGCAAATAACAATCGTGTAACATTGGCAGTTTTCATTGCCTCTAATAAGTTTAATGTGCCCATTACATTTACATTATAATACAATTCAGGCTCGAGAATCGAGGGACGGACACCGGCCCTTGCAGCAAGATGAATAACTACATCAATTTTGTTTTCTGAAAATATTTTATTTAGTAAAATACTATCTCTTATATCTCCTTCTATAAGTCTATATTGGTTATTGTTTAAATTATTTTCAACATTTCGCTTCTTGATTAAAATGTCGTAAAACGAATCAAAGTTATCAAGACAAAGCACATTATGATCCTGACTAAGTAACTTGTCAATCACGTTTGACCCTATAAATCCGGCTCCACCGGTAACTAATATATCCAAATTATTATCCTCACATTTTAGAAAATTTATCAAAATATATACTAACTTTTTTTATCGCCTTCAAATAATTTAATTTTTCATTAGACCATATATATCCATTCTCTGCAATTGTTTTTGCTAAAACTGGATTATCTATCAATTCAATAATTTTATCAGCAATCGATTGAGGATTGTCAGGTTCGGCAATCATTGCTGATTTCCTATTTTCCAAATATAATGGTAAATCGCCAACCTTTGTTACGACTACAGGTTTCTTACAAGCCATATATTCACCCAACTTTGTAGGGAACCCTGCTTCGGCAAATTTTCCTGACGGTCGTGCTAATACTAATATATCACATTTATGTAATAGTGCCGGCACTCGGTTCCAGTCCACTAATCCTGAAAACTCAACAGAATCACCGATCGACATTTCTTCGGCTTTTTTTTTCAAGGCGGGTATTACTGATGCGGAACCAGTTACATCGCCGATAATGAATAGGATTGTATTAGGTTTTTTATTTTTAACTATTTTAAATGCAGATAATAAATCATCTATCCCATCCTTGCGTACCGGTGTTCCAGAATAACCTATTACAACATCACTTTGAGAATTAACGCTTATTGCTACATCAGTCGAAAAAGTCGATAAATCGACTAGATTAGGTAATAGAAGGATGTTTTCTTCTTTCATTCCGCGTTCAATAAAATATTTTTTTAAAAACGTGCTCGTAACAATTAGCCCATTGAAATAATTGTCTAGAACCCTTACACTAAATAAGAAATTCCACCACGCAAAATAACGCGTCCAGTGTGTTATAAAGTAATCTTTAGCGTACCATTCGACTACGTAGTCGATAATTTTTACATTTAACAATTTGGCAAGCAACAACACAAGCACTTTTTCGGACATGTTAGAGTTATAAACCACAATAACATTTAGGCTATTTTTGATTTTCTTTTTCAATATTACGAGTAATGGAATAAGTATCCCCAAAATATTGTCGACTATTTTTAGTATTATAGAATTTGGTCGGTTTACAAAACCACAATACTCGTAATCTATACTTTCAATAGAGTTCTTCTTTTCGGTGGTTTGTTTTTGTTTGCCAAACTGTTTACCGCGCTGTATCAGGACAGATACAGAATTTCCCTCCTTACTTAAACCTATAGAAAACAGTCGTAATAGGTTAGCACTCGCCCCTCCATAAGGAAAGTTGCTCGATGTAATAAGTAGAATATAATTTTGACTATTATGTACTTTTGTAGGCACTAATCTTAAGAATAATTTTTCTCTTATACATTTTTAACAACACCGTTCCAAGCATTGCTTAGCTTTGATGTTCCGATTATTAACTTTAATACTCTCCAAGAAGTATTTTTTATAAGATAATCGGCGGGTATATTTTTAGGAATTTTATATTTATGCTCTTTTATCGTGAGGTGTATCGAATTAAGTATTGTATCTGTATTCATCCCGGTCAGAATTATACCGCCAGCGTCCAACGATTCTGGACGTTCCATTGAATTCCTGATTGTCACTGCGGGGAAATTCATAATTGCCGACTCTTCGGCGATAGTACCGCTGTCGGAGATACTGCACAACGAATACTTTTGAAGATGAACATAATCGTGGAAACCAAAAGGTTTTCGAAATTCTATGTTAGGATTAAACTTCTTTTTGCGTAATATTTCTAACTTCTTTCTTGTCCTTGGATGAGTAGATACTACTACTCGCTTTTTGTACTTTTCAGAAAGCAAGTTAAGTACATCGATTATTTTTTGTAAATTATCCACGTTGTCAACATTTTCCTCCCTGTGAGCGCTAACAATGAAATAATCGTTTCGCTGTAATTTAAGTTTTTTCAAGATTTTGGATTGATCAATTTTTTCTGAATAATAGTCGAGCACTTCAAACATTGGAGAACCGGTCAGATATATACGACGATGTGGTAATCCTTCTGAAATTAGGTGCCGACGCGCATGTTCCGTATAGACAAGATTAAAATCTGCGATATGGTCTATTATTCTTCTGTTGATTTCTTCAGGTACATTAAAATCGAAACATCGGTTACCAGCTTCCATATGGTAGATAGGTATTTTTAATCTCTTAGCCATGTATGCCGAGAGGCAGGAATTTGTATCACCTAAAACCAATAAGGCATCTGGTTGTTCTTTAATTAATACTCCTTCCGATTTTTTTAATACATCCCCAACTGTCGCACCCAAAGAACTCTTGTCAACTTTTAAAAAATAATCAGGTTTTCGAAGCTCTAGGTCCTTGAAAAATATTTCGTTTAGTTCATAGTCGTAATTTTGGCCCGTATGAACGATTACATGATTAACGTAATTATCTAACAAAGCCATTACACGAGACAGCCGAATAATTTCGGGTCTTGTGCCTACTATTGTCATAATTTTTAGTT
Source organism: uncultured Ignavibacteriaceae bacterium (assembly GCA_964437735.1). Lineage (GTDB taxonomy): Bacteria > Bacteroidota > Ignavibacteria > UBA10030 > BY39 > CAYTID01. Next base: position 3,616 of record CAYTID010000085.1, read on the forward strand.
GTTCAGTTTTCATGTGCAAAGTATGTTTTATAATTAATGTTTTTTCTATCTAATTATAACCATTTCAATAATTTTTATATTTAGGTACGATAGTTTTTATTTTTAACCATAACCAGTTAAACTTCTTCGAAATATGTATCAGTGTCGTTGGGATTAAACATTTCATTCGACCAAAATAAAGTTTCTAAATCATACTTTCCTATGTTTGTTATATTATGCGTGTAGAAGATTGGTATATCGACAAAAGATGGTTTATCGCCTGATACTTTATATTCAATTACTTTGTCAGTACCAATTTTTCGAAGTCGAATAATAGCTTCACCCTTTATTACACAAAATCGTTCAATTTTTCTAGTATGGAAATGGTTTCCTCGTGTGATTCCTTGCTTGGTAACGGAGTAAAATGTTTGTCCTTCGTTGTGAGATTTGATAGCTTCGACAAGGTAACCGCGCGAATCGGTGCGCATCTCGAGTAACACAGGAAAATGCGAGGGATCGATATACGAACGGAAAGTATTAAAGAGGGATATTTCAAATTTTGAGTTAAGCTTCGGAATAGTATAATTATCGAAATATTTATTTTTATAGTTGTGAAGTAAATTTAAAAGTTCGGATACCTTGATTTCATCTGTATGTTCAACTTTCAATGTTTTTACTCTACCGTTGTCATCATTCATTACCTTTTTAAAAACCTCTACTAAGTCGTTTATATAAATCACATTCATCACCGAATCGACTTCGATTTTCGGCTGTAATTTGTTTGTCAGTTGGTATGCGAAAGTTGAAACAACGGAATTATAAAATGGCACACCAAAGGGACCATAAACGTTCGGTATAATGAGGGCTGTAAATTTTGCACCCGACCGGTTAGCCCACTCTCCTAAGAGTTGCCTCCCAACCTTTTTTGATCTACCGTATGGATTGTCTAAATCCTCTTGAGTTGATGATGAAAAAATTATGTATGGTTTAACATCATTTTTTTCGAATACCTCAATAAGTTTGGCAACTAAATCGATGTTAGTATTATAGATTACTTGTGGGTCGCCATGGCGGTTCATAGCTGCTAGATGAATGATAGTATCGCAACGCTTAACAAAATTTGTTAGCAATTCTTCGCTCTTAAAATATTCATCAGCGAACGGAATCAAATCTATATCTTTACAAATAAATTTTAAATAATTGTACAGATGAGTACCTATGAATCCTGCCTGACCAGTAATGCCAACTTTCAAAATTTGCTTCTCCAATTACTTACCGAGTATTGTTCTTATTTCATTGAGTGAAAGAATTAATTCTTGAGTTTCTTTCAGGTTTAAACGTGTAGTATTCTCAGAAGTATATCCTTCATCAGGAAAATAATTACTTTTGCCCTTTACGAAATATTTGTCGTAATCCAGTTTCTTTAAGTTTTCAATTCTGTAATAGTGGTCAAAACTCTCGGCTTTAATAAGCTCTTCTCGAGTTACGAGTGTTTCGTGCATTTTCTCACCTTCGCGTACACCTATATTTTTGATCCCTTTCTTATGTTGAAATATTTTAATCATTGCCTCAGCAACATCTTGCATAGTTGCGGCTGGTGATTTTCTGACAAGTATGTTTCCGTTCTGAGCATTTTTTAATGCAAATAAAACGAGCTCGATAGCAATTGGAAGGGGTAAAAGAAATCTCGTCATGTCAGCATTGGTAATAGTGAGTGATTGATTCTTTTGAATTTGTTCAACAAATAAAGGAATTACTGATCCCCGCGAGTACATAACATTTCCATACCTTACTGCACAGAACACAGTGTCGGATTTTGACTGCCGGGCTTTAGCCATAACAAGTTTCTCCATCAACGCCTTCGACATTCCCATGGCATTTATTGGATAAACCGCTTTATCCGTGCTGAGGACCACAACCTTCTGAACTTTATTCTCCTCAGCCGCATCTAGAACATTCGAAGCTCCGAGTATATTAGTTTTTACTGCTTCGAGCGGAAAGAACTCACAAGTCGGTACTTGTTTAAGAGCGGCGGCGTGGAATACATAGTCGATACCTTTCATTACTTTAGAAACCGAATCTTTATCGCGCACGTCTCCTATGATAAAAGTTAAGTTGTGGTGTTCGTGTAGTTTATTACGCATATCAAACTGCTTCTTTTCATCACGGCTGAAAATGATTATTTCTTTAGGTTTACATGTATCTAGTAATTTATCAACCACCTGATTACCGAACGAACCTGTACCTCCTGTGACTAAGATACGTTTGTTGTCCAAAATATGCGCGAGATTCATCAATTATTCCTTAATAAATTTTAAATAATATACATCTATTTTTTGAATAAATAAATATTTAGCTGAAAATAATCATAACGTTGCTGAATTATGCTATATGTCGATTGCGCAACTTTTTATTAACGCTGACTGAAATTCTTTTCTTACAATCTCAGCATTATGTTTTTGAAAGGCAAGTGTTGTTGCAGTTTTACCTAACTTACCCCTGAAATCCACATCAGTGATCAGCCGAAGGATTGTTTTTTTCAACACCTCCTTATCCTGTGTATCCACTACACTTCCCCAATTTTCTTCCTTCGCATATTTTACAAGAGCAGTTTCAGGCGGTGCGTAAATCAATATCGGAGTACCAGATGCCATATATTCTGAAACTTTTGTAGGCATCGAGAACCTTGTAAATTTAATGTTTTGTTGGTCAAAACCTAAAGGTATTATGAGTAAGTCAACATTTTTCAGTTTTTGTGGCATCTGGTTGTGCTTAACATAAGGTTTGATTTCTACAAATTTATATTTTTTTAGTAATCGCAAGTCATGCATAAATTTATCAGAAGTTAAAATCTCAAATACGATCTTAGAATTATGAATTTTGATTTCATCCAACACTTGGCAAATATCAAGTAATGGTCTGAGTGTTATTTTACCCAAACGTCCGGCATATAGTACTCGAAATTCATCACCAAAGGTCCATTCAGTGCGTATGTAATCTTTCCACAATATTAAATCGACAGGATTATGGAAATATAAAAATGTTTTTTTATACCTTTGTTCATATTCGTCAGCCATAGCTTTGCATATTGCCATATTTACATTCGAATAGTTTAGCAATTCCCTAAAACTTGAATCGATTTTTTCCTTCCAATAGCCAGAATATAATCCGGGCTTTACAATTGTAGTGGGCCAATCATCCATAATGTGTATTGCAACTGGTTTATTTGTTATTTCACACACTTTCTTAACCAATCTAATTATACCTAGAGAAGATAATTGAGTGTATATTAAATCAGGTTTAAAATCTTTAATCCATTTAATGAAACTATCGGAAGTGGACATACTATGAATATAATGGTACATGCCCAAATAATGTTGGGCCTCTTTATATTTCAACCTTACAAACCTTCTGAAACTGTTCTCTTTAGTTTTTGATATTAATGATTCAGTAAATTGCTTGTCTTTCAAATTTATTCTCCCTGAAAAATATTTTCTCTGTATTAATGAGAAAGGCCACTGTCGCTTTGTTTCTAAATAACCCAACATGTAAAAGTTATTGCATATAAATTTATCATTTGTATCTATTTCCATAGATGCTACTGCGATTTTGTGTTCGGGCCAACCTAAAAATAAATTTGCTAATGTAATACCACCCCCGCTTTTATCAAAATTTTGGCCAATTATTAATACTTTCGGATAGTCATTCATAATATTTTATATGGTCTTTCTAATTGTTTGTTCCTCGCTAGTATAATTGCTGAAGAAAATACTAATACTAGTAAATTCCAGGTATTCAAAAATGTAACGTTTAATAAAGAATATAAAATATAGAATATTAGAATAAGAAGCATTTGTATTGATATCGGATCTGACTTATTTCTGTATCCGATTCTTAAAATATTATATAATGTAAATGATATAAATAATAATCCTACAATACCTTGGGTAGAAAGAATTTCAAAAATAAAATTATGAGGAGGGTACAAATCTTGTTCCCGTCTAAACTCATCCACAGCATAATATGTATTCATTAACATTGAACCATTAACAGGATTTTCTAAAAAATATGCAAAAGATAATCCCCAACGCATCATCCTGTCCCGCGCATTAGGGTCTTCTACATCAAAAGCTGTCATGATTCTCCCTGTAAAATTTTCTTTGATTAAGGGAATCTGGGATAAAGGGATCAATAATAATATTATAATAACAAAAGATGCACCTATCCTACTAAATTTTATTTTATTTTTTTGTGTATTAATGACACTTATAAAAATACTTAATATAAGTACAAATCCTAACATCAAATAAGCAGACCTATGATTAACAAATACAAGTCCTATTAAAGATACAGCTATTAGAGCAACATTATTCTTAGTATGAGAAAATATTGAGAAACTCGTCACTAATGTAAAAACAAATATTATCGCTGCAACACCAGAAACTAGTCTTAGTTCGCCTGTATTTGTCACCATATAGATACCGTTAATGTAATTATATAAACTTAATATTAATAATGGTACCGATGAGTAAGCAATAACTTTTATCGGAGTATTTATATTTTTATATAGTGGTACTACGAACCAATAAATAAATGGAATCAACAAGAAGTACATCCTTGGTATAATTTGATAGAATATTTCACCAGGCTTTAAACCAAATTGTATGTAACTTAATGGTAAAATCACTAATATTTGATACATTGTATAATAAATAATGATTTTAATTAATTTTTTATTTTCATCAATGTCGCCCTTTTTAAAATATTTAAAAGTTTCTAAAAACACCAATATTATTGATGGAAGAAAAGCTATTTGAAACAAACTGAACTTAATAATTCTTATCCTATCGATTTCATATCCTACATAAATTGAAATAACCTGCAAAATTACAAAATAAATAAAGATAAATTTAGATATAGTTCTTGGTTCTTTGTTAATAACCAAAATTATTATGAAAAAGATTAATGATAAAATAGTATAAAATAATATTTGAATTCCAAAACTAAACATTATTAATCATTCTTGTGCGATCTAAGAAAATTATATCGCTGTATATATGTACTAATTTTGATAAAATTCGATTTTTATTGTGTCTATCCAATGCTTTTTTTCTAGCATTCCTGGAAAGGGTTAGGCATAAATCCTCATTATGGAATATTTTGACAATTGCATCGACAATCGAACTAGTATTTTTGATATCTACAAGAATTCCTTCTTCACTATTCACAATTAAGCTTCTGATCCCGCCAACGTTCGTACTCACTATAGGCATACCCAATATCATTGCCTCGCACACACTATTTGGACTATTGTCTATATAAGATGGATGTAAAAACATGTTAGCTTTTAGCATCTCTGAAATAATTTTTTCAGAATCTAGTGTTCCTAATGGTTTTATAAAATCCTCAACTACATCTCCGTATTTCCCTTTTACAATTTTGTAGATTTCATCACCTTCTGAAATTCCAGCTACTCTAAATTCATATTTATATTTATTATAATTTCTTAATTCGATTCCACACTCAGCTAAAATATCAAGACCTTTATAGTTAGTATTTCCAATTGTAGAAAATATTACTCTTCTAATTTGAGTCTTATGTTTCCAACTAGCAAAATAAAATTTATCTCGTAGCATTTCATCACAATGATAATATTTTGCCCCATACGATAGTTTATCCGATATTTCCTTATCCCAATTTGTCCTACCTATAAAATATTTACAGTGTTTAAATATTTCTTTCTCTCTCTTTGATTGTTTATTCATGAAGAAATAATTGTGGAGTGAACCTTCTCCTTTTAATAATTTTTTTGTATATCCATACTTTATTATATCTAAAGGTTTAATTCCAGAAAAATATTTTTTAATTATTTCATTTAAAATTCCTTGAATATGAAT
>CAYTID010000086.1:0-9424 GCA_964437735.1 uncultured Ignavibacteriaceae bacterium
CAGCCGCAAAGCGAAATTACAAAAAACACTAATGACAATTGACTATTGACCATTGTTCACTGATTCACCTGTGAATTGCGTCTCTACCCGAGCCCGACGTGTCTTACGTGTAAACCCTGTGTGTTTATAATTTCAAAAAAAAATCCCGCCCTGTTTTACAAGGCGGGATTTTAAATTCAGACGCGATGAATTGCACCGCTACATTCAAATTATTTCATTAACATCATCTTCTTCACGCTAACAAAATCACCACTTTGCAGTCTATAGTAATAAATACCTGATGACAAGTCGCCATAGGAGGAAAATTTTATATTGTGATATCCGGCTTCCTTGTACTCATCAACCAGCGTACAAACTTCTTTTCCTAATACGTTATACAATTTTAGACTTACAAAACCGCTCAATGGTAGTTGATAATTGATAATTGTTTCCGGGTTAAACGGATTAGGGAAATTCTGCTCAAGATTGTAAACTGATGGAATTTCCAATTTATCATCCAACCCAACTGTTCTATCTATTATTATCTGATAAAAAGCGTCCGGACCAGCTTGGTTTAATCCAAATGGGGACGGGGGCTGTAGGTGGATCGACACGAAAACGTAATATGTATCAGTAACTGAAGCTGTATGAATTAGAGTGACATCAGTTCCCGTTGTACTGAAATTTGATGCTAAGGGTGCGCCACCTAAAACTTGCGGGATTAATGATGTTGCGATTCCTTTACGACCTATTCCTAAATAACCACCATTCATTGTAGATAACGGAAATATTGATTTAGTTTTCAAGATTGCAGTAACTTGTTGTCCTGCTGTTAAGAACAGATAACGGTAATCAATATCGTATCCGGGGAGACCAACCCCGGGATTGATAGTTGCGAGAGAATCTCTGTAGAAAGGAGGTATCGAAGTTGCTATTAAAGGGAAACCAAACAACGGACCATCGTCCGGTTCGAGATGATCGGTACCGGGAGCTATGCGAGCAAATAGCGTATACTGACCGGTTGCATTGCTGTATCCCCTAACATTTATGAAATAGATACCTGAATACTCTAAATTAAATTCTAATCGGTCATTTTTATTTCTATCTATCGTATATAAGAGCTTTGTACCTGAGCTGTCATAAAGACTCAATATAAGGTCAATTGTATTGTTTAAATTTGTGGCATCCACAACTAAATGCTCATTTGTTGAAACGAATCTAAACCAATCGACATCTCCCGCAGGAGTTAAATTTGCGTTCATTGCAATACCAAGGATAATGAAATTAGCTGTCGCAGCATTATTATTAGGTTCAAATTCTGTATCCCATGTAAAATCAGTTGTGAACCTTGGTGCAATCTGATATCCATTATTGTATATCGTTGGAGTACTTGTAAATTGCGTTGCAACCCCTGTAACAGTTACCGGATATGTCGGTTCCGGCGAATTTTGTAAACCTGTGTCACCGTCAATAAACATGATTGAAGAATCTCCAACAATTCCCTGATAAACCGGTATAAAAACATCGCTCCCCCATGCAGGAGTCTGTCGTAATCTATTTAAACCGATCATGCGTATCAGTCGTGATTCAAATTGTTCAGGATTAGAATTATAAGCAGCTACCGAAACCTGAGAGATGGAAACGGGGCGGCTCGTAGAAACAATATTGATTTCAGTTGATGAAGTATCGGGTGTAATTTGCGTAATGCCTCGGAACTGTCCAATTGAACCAACCACTATAATCGAATCACCAAAAGATAAAGCAGGTACAATCGTTGATGCTTTACTAAGGTTGATGCCGCCTACCGCATCCTGGAACATATAGCTGATTTTACCTTCAAGAAGATTAAAATTAGGGCTATTTACAGTACCTGTTACTCTGCAGTAATAACCGGTGTAAAGAATTTTGCCATTAGAATCCATCGCGCGCACACCTGTGAGGGATAATGGGCTGATACCTGCAAAATAACTATTTGACGAAGATATCGAAGTTATTGAATCCCGACCACTGAGACTAATAGCTCTAATAACGTATTCAACTCTGGTACCATTTGTATTTACACTACCGGGAATTATACCGGAATAATTACCATTTTGCATAGTGCCGCTTACTCTATTCATTTCAACGCTATCGATCGAGATGCCATTCTTGGTAAAACGTAACCATACTCTATTAATTCCGATACTATCTACAATGGTGGCTGTAACGGATACCGGCGCAGCATTAGCCGGAACTTTTACAGACCTTCCAACCCCATTTATTACCGGTGGTTTCGGAAGTAAAAAAGTCGCCGTAATATTTTTATTAGAATTCATAATAATTGAAAGAGGATTTACTGAGCTGCTTGTATCACCACTCCAATTTTTAAAAATCCAGGGTGAATTAGGAGTTGCAATCAATTGAACAGATGTTCCACTGGTATAATTTGTTTGGTCAGGATTTTTTACTACAATTCCGCTTCCCACAGTTGTTACATCGAGCGTATAGGTTGGAAGGGGCATTATAGCACCTGTTTTAATAATAATGATATTCCTTGTTGCGCCCGGTGGTATTTGTACAGAGCCTGATGTAAGCATGTTTGTTGTTGGCCACTGAGTACCGGTTTGAGGCTTTATTGTCCATATTGTTGCATTTAAATTCAGATTGCTTGGCCAGGATATTGTTGTAGGATTATTATCAGTATCTTCACCCGAGATAACTATTTTAAATGAATCAATCTGATTAGTGTTGAAAAATCCCCTATAATCTTGAAATACTCCACCTGCCAATCCGGTAGGAAATGTCGATACGCGACCCGGAATAGTAGTGATTCTAACATCGAAACTAAATGGAGGAGGAGGAGGAGGAGGAGCCAAAGCTTCTTGGTATATACCAAAACCCGGATCAGTATCAACTCCAATTGTATTATCAACGAGCGTCCCTGGAGGATTGGGCCCGTCACCACTCACACCGATCCAGACTATCCGCGATTCAGAACCATTTGTAAGAGTAATCGGAACCTTAAATTGTACTCTAGTTACCTGACTCATGGCATTTTGTCCATACACAAAAACAAATGAGAATACAAGTAGCAGACTTAAAAAATAATTTCTCATATTTTCTCCTTTTCGTGCAAAAAAAATTATTAAGTTGTATTATAAAGTTCTCTTTGATAGTTAAAATTTTTATACTCTAACCGTCAATGTTTACGAAGCTCAATCTAAAAACTCTCCTGGTGCAATATATTATTCAGTTAGTCAATGTTCGGTTAGATTTGAGTACTGAATATTCAGCGAGATAAGAGAAGTGAATCATGAAGAAGTAGAAATAAATGTGGATTTCAGTACTATTTATAATACCAAAAAATCCCAAGACCTACTCATAAGTTTGTTTCCTTACAACTGACTGACTTCGTCATATTTTAACCCGCTATTCGCCAGTTGACGAATAGCGGGAAACCTGCTTAAAACCCGAAGTAAATTATTTATAGACAGACAGGAAAACCGAAACTATACTCATATTCTCGGAACTTAGAACATTTCTCAAATACGATTTTAATTTATTCCGAATAGGTTGTCGGAAAGAAATCGTCATTTTAGAAAACACTTGAGTCAGCTCCGAAGTCGATAGAAATTACGGTTTAATTTTGTCTTATTGAAAAATATTACTTCAGCAACATCATTTTTTTCACTTCCGAATAAGCACCGCTTTGTATCCTGTAATAGTATACTCCACTCGATAATCCTGAAGCTATACCATCAAGCGTTACTGTATGTGTACCAACTGTTTTAAAATCAGAAACTAAAGTAGCGACTTTATTTCCCAAAACATTATAAATCTTCAAAGTTGTAAATCCTTCGCTCGGAAGATGATATCTGATTACTGTCGTCGGATTAAAGGGATTCGGATAATTCTGCTCAAGCTTGTAAACTAATGGAATTTCTAATTCATCTCGTACCCCAACTGGATTAGCTCCTGTCTTGATAATAATAATATTTTTTGTTCCACCCTCCGGTATATCCACAGAAGTCGAAGTAAGCATATTGGTTGTGGGCCAATTTGTTCCTGTTTGCGGTTTGATTGTCCATGTAGAAGCATAGAGATTCAAATTATTGGGCCATGAAATAGTCGTTGGTAAGTTATCAGTGTCATCACCTGATATTACTATTTTAAAAGAATCGATCTGGTTAGCACTTGAGAAACCCCTATAATCTTGATATACTCCACCGGCCAGACCCGTTGGGAATGTTGAAACACGCCCCGGAATAGTGGTTATTCTAACATCGAAAGTAAAGGGAGGTGGTGGAGGTGGTGGCGCCAGGGCTTCCTGGTATGTACCGAAACTTGGATCAGTATCAACTCCGATTGTATTATCAATAATAGTACCCGGAGGATTGGGTCCGTCGCCGCTTACACCAATCCAGACTATCCTTGCGTCAGTTCCATTTGTTAAAGTAATAGGTACTTTAAATCTTGATGAGGTTGCCTGAGTGAAAGCATTTTGTCCATACAAAAAGACAAAAATTAATACAAGTAAAAGACTTAGAAATTTTTTGCTCATTTGTTTTCCTTTTTTTTATTAAGATAATTATTTAATTGATTGTATTATTTACTTTTTAAAATATACAATTTATTTTATTTAAGACCAATTGAACTAAGACTAATTATACACGGTTTATTTACAAAAAGCCAATAAGCTTTCCCGGGTTCAATCTGTGTGGGCAATGAGTAACCGTTGTTGTATCCATATATCGTTCCCTGGACAATAGCATCTGCCGGGTCAGATCTTAGTGCGGTAACCGGAACTGTATCCGATAACGAACCAATGAGAACCCATCTATTACCATTTGTAATATTAACTGATATAGTAGTGACAGGAAATCCTGTAATAACGACATCACCAGGGGTTTCACAATATACCCAATAGCCTTCCCCATTTTTAAGTACGGTTGGTTTCGAGTAGGAACCGTTTGTAAAATTGTAGAATGTACCCGGAATGACTGAGGGAAACAGTGTTGTTGCAGTAAAATCATCTGGTTCAACCGGAACGGAGATCAGATTCCAACCTGTTTTCAATTGCACTATATTTGAAGTTCCTGAAAAAGTTGCGATGTAATCCTCTCCTATAGAATCCTTTACAACATGTGTGTATGTGCGGTTAATTGGTTCAAAATGGTAACCAGATTTCTTTGGAGTCACAATACCTGACCAGTTATAAGAAATCGGGACAAAATAATTACCATTAATATCGGCTGTTACAGATAACTGACCACCATAGTGAAGTATCGCCCCATTGACACCGACATTACCAGTTATTATTAATTGAACAATATCAAAATAATTGTCGCTTACATCACTTAATATCGGAATCTCAATGCTAGTAATCCTGATGATTGCTTCTGATGAATTTGAAGAACCGACACTCCAATCCTCAAATCCGTCATTAGCTGTATTCTCAAATAAAGTTTCATAGGTTACCCCTCCATTCCGTGAAAGCTCAACTTTTACGTTGCCGGGTAAATGATTTGAACTCCATTGTATTGTTTTTCTATTACCTATTTCCCAGAATTCTCCCCCGTTCGGGGTTAATGTTGTTATAGTGGGTTGAACAATATTAAAATAGTCATCACTTATGTCAAAAATTGTTGGAATGTCAGTGCTTGAAATACGGATTCGAGCTTGCGAGGTCACAGTACCAGTAACTGTCCAGATTTCTGTACCATCATCGGCAATATTAGCAAACAGTGTTTCATAAGTCGATCCTCCGTTGCGTGAAAGTTCAACTATCACATTACCAGTCATATTGGCTGATGACCATGTAATTAATTGGTTTGAACCAATTCTCCAGGTCTCTCCGCCATTCGGTGCAGACACTGTTACGGTTGGTTGAACGAAATTAAAATTTGCATTGCTGACATCGCTCACATTCGGAAAGTCGATGCTCGTTATTCGGATTAGTGCCTGAGTTGTTGTCGCTCCTGTTACTGTCCAGGATTCCGAACCGTCATTGGCAGTATTCGCATATAAAGTTTCATACGTTGAGCCTGCGTTTCTTGAAAGTTCAATCCTAACGTTACCTGTTAGGTTGCTTGACGTCCATGTGATAGTATGATTTGCTCCTATCCGCCAAGTCTCACTGCCGTTTGGTGAAACAACAGTAATAGCCGGCTGAGATGATGTAATACTGAAATTCGTATTGGAAACATCAAAGAAAATATGGTTTAATCCTTCAATCTTCACCCGTGCCGTAGAGGTTGAAATGCTTGGGAGAATAACCTGTTCAGATCCGTCGTTTGTTGTACTTGCAGCGAGAACATACTGCCAGTTGTTCCCACCATCGGTTGATAAGGATATTTTAACATTCGAACAACTTACCGGGGAAACATTTGTACTTGCGACATCCCATGTTATGGTTTGTGTTGATCCTCCTGCCCATGATACAGTTGTATTCGGTGAAGTAACAAGAAACGGCCCGGCTGTACCTGATACAGCAAATGATGCAGACCCTTTACCAACTCCGCCCCCACCTGCGCGGTAATCCCGTGCCACAAGACGAAAATTCAGATTCCTGCCATAACTCGGAAGTATCTCTCCCATTACCTGTGTGTTGTTAAGAATATCAGAAAGTTTTGGAAAAATCCTAGAAGGAGAAGAAACCGGATTAAAGCTTCTGAAGATCGGTGCGTTGCCGCTTGGTGAATTAGGCGCACCTGCTGATCCTAGATCGTATTCTTCCCAACAATATTTAAGCGAATCACCGTTCGGATCCGTTGCGCTGCCTGTGAGTACGAATGGAGTGCTTTTCGGAATGGTAAGACCCGTTACGCCTGCGTTTACTGAAGGGGCTGAATTCCCTGTCGAGGAAATTGAAGCGCATCCGTTACCCGCACCTGTTGTACTGAAAGCTACAATCTCATCAAAACTCGCGACATGAAAATAATCATCGCTGTTACTCTGAATATTTTGACCTGTACAAATACCGGCATAAGCCATAATTGTTGTGCCACTTCCCGGTTCGTAGGCAGTTGAGGCGTTACGATTACCGCTGCAACTTCCGGTATTTCCGTTAAAAGTATGATTTCCTCCGAATTGATGACCCATTTCGTGCGCGACATAATCAATAGTAAACGGATCGCCGATAGGTGATGATTGTCCCGTTACACCACCAGCTTTACTTGCTCCGCAAACAGAACCGAGGTATGCAACACCGCCTCCTCCGGTACTGAATACATGTCCGATATCATAGTTCGCGCTGCCTATAATGCTATTCAGAGTGTTTATATTCTGAGTCAACATAGCGGAACCGTTTGTATTTGAATACGGATCGGTTGAAGCATTCGTATACACAACCAGATGGTTGTTATCTACAAGGTTCATCCGGATTGCCACTTCGCGTTCATAGACTCCATTGACGCGGTTCATCGCGGTAACGATTGCGGCAAGACCGAGAGCAACAGTTCCTCCGTGGAATGCTGTGTATTCTCCGGTAGCAGCAACAGCTAACCGATAAGTTCTCAACTGAGTACCTGATTCTATCGGTGCGCCACTTTCAATATATGAACGAATTTGTTCCTTGATACGAGGATCGAATTCAATAGGACCTTCACAAACAAATGGATTTGAAGGATCGGGTAAATAATTTCGTTTATAATAACTAATATAATATTTAGTGTTCCCGTGGAAATAGGGATCAATATAAATAGTCCCCTGACCGGAAAAGATAATTGCATGAAAACCTGCAGGAGTAACATCGAATCTTGTTGTCGCATAAGGATCATCAATCCCTTGTCCGAGGTAAGTTTTTATTTCAGGATACTTCATAGCAAGTTCAGAAGCCATAATAGGAGATTCGACTACGCGGAAACTTGAAAATCTCCCGTCAGGCAACGGTAACTCTAATACAAAAGGAGAATGACCGGCTTTTATAAATTCTTCAGGTGGTGCAGACGACAGAAAGGCAGTTATTGAACTGAAATCGAGTTGGAGTGTTTTGTATTCTATCGGTATTATCAATCGAATCCCGGTTTCAGTTATTTCGGTTTCTTTTACGTCAGACCAATATTTTTGATTATTTATCTGTGGTATCAACTCACCGACAAAAAACAATAAAGTAATTTGAACTGATAAATATATTTTGAGCAATCTTATCATTTATTTATTTCGATATAGTTATAGTACAGGGTTGATTTACATAAACCCAATAGCCTTTGCCGGGTTCAAAATGAGTTGGCTTTTTGTATGAGCCATCGTATCCATAAAGAGTACCTTGAACAATTGCATTCGCAGGCTCAGAATTTAATGCGGAAACAGGCACCACAGTCGAAATAGATCCTATAAGAACCCATCTGTTCCCGGTAGTTACTGTTACAGATACTGATGTTTTCGGAATACCTGTTATCTCGTTGTTTTGTGCGCTCGAATAATAAATCCAATATCCTTCTCCGCTCCTAAGTGAGATCGGTTTGGAATATGCACCTGTGCTAAAACTATATACAGTTCCCGGTATTGCCAATGGAAAGAGAGAAATTACACTAAATTCAAATGGTTCAACCGGTACTGAAACAAGATTCCATCCGGCATTTGCCGTAATACTGATTGTTGTTCCAAGATAATTGGCAATATAATTCGAATTCACTTGATTTGCAACAATATTTGAAAAAGTCCAGACTGGCGGTTGAAAAGCATAACCTAACTTTTCGGGAATGACACTTCCTGACCAATTATAAGGGATAATAATTGAATAGTTACCACTGTCGTCAGTTGTGACAGTATTCAGTCCGCCGGTAACATACTTCATTGTTGTTCCTCCTACACCGGTCTTACCCGATATAATCAACGATACGAGAGTAAAATCTGCATTACTGATATCAGTAAGAGTGGGTATATCGATACTTGTTATTTTTATACGCGCTTGAGTTGATGGACCAAATCCAACATGCCACATTTCGTTTCCGTCGTTTGAAGTATTCGCAAAAAGGACTTCATAGGTGGAGCCACTATTACGAGAAAGTTCTATTCTAACATTCCCCGGTAAATCATATGAATTCCATTGTACTGATACATTATCGCCATAATTTAAAACCTCTCCACCATTGGGAGCTAAAACAGTGAGGGATGGTTGAACTATTTTAAAGTTAACATCGCTAACATCATATACTGATGGACTATTTATACTTGTAATTTTAATTTTTGACTGGCTTGTTACAGACCCTGTTACATTCCATATTTCATTACCATCATTAATGGTATTGGCAAAAAGTGTTTCATACGTCGATCCGTTATTACGTGACAGTTCAATCTTAACATTACCTGTAATACTTATTGAACTCCATTGAATTAATTTATTATTTCCTATTTCGAATTTCTCTCCTCCATTCGGATTTATAACAGTGACTTTTGGCGGAGAAGGAGTGATCGTAAAATTAACATTAGATATATCGAAGAAAATATTATCAACAGCTTCTAC
>CAYTID010000087.1:0-9222 GCA_964437735.1 uncultured Ignavibacteriaceae bacterium
GTTCCGCATCTCCAAGTCTGCCGACTGCATTAATTCGTGGCGCGAGCATGAATACAATCTGGCTGGAGCTTATACTTTCCAATTTAATTCCGGAACTTTCGATTAACGCTTTTATTCCGGGCCTTGGCTTCTCAATAATTTGTTTTAAACCTAACTTTACAAGTATTCTGTTTTCACCAGTCAACTGAACAATATCGGCTGTGGTTGCAAGTGTAACAAAATCTAAAAAATTGAACGCAAAGTCTTCTTGCCCGAGCTTTAAGGCAACTGCCTGAATAAATTTAAATCCTACTCCACAACCGCTGAGATATTTAAATGGATACGGGCAATCGGGAACCAGCGGGTCTAAAACTGCATATGCAGCAGGAAGTTTATTTCCGGGTTCGTGGTGGTCAGCGATAATAACATCTATTCCGAGTGAATTTGCGTAATCAACCTGTTCAATTGCCGTAATCCCGCAATCGATTGCTATTAAAAGAGTTGCTCCGAATTCTTTTCCCTTATCAATCCCGGGAGTTGAAATGCCATAACCTTCATTCACCCGGTCGGGAATATAGTAACTGATATTTTCATTATAGTTTTTGAAAAAAAGATACAACATTGCAACCCCGCACGTCCCGTCTACATCATAATCACCGTAAATAAGAATTTTTTCTTTGCTGTTGATAGCCAGCAGAGCGCGTTCAACGGCTTTTTCCATTCCTGACATAAGTAATGGATCGTGAAGATATTTTGTACTTGGTCTGAAATATTCTTTTGCTTTGTTGTAAGTATCAATCCCCCTGTTAACAAGAATTTTTGCAATCGGCAAGGGAACATTAATATCGTTCGCAAGTTTATTAATTTTTTCCGGATCAACGTCGGGTACAAATGTCCATCTGTGTTCACGTATCATAAGTTTGATTTATTTGCAACAACATGTTCTTAATTACGAGGAGATAACGTAAATCTGTAAGCCGAATTCTGGTCCCTATACCGCCGCCTAAAGCGGGGGGCAGGGTTGCAATCATTTATCTGGGCCCAATCTCACGACGGGGCTCAAGCGACCTACCCGAGGTTATTCATCCGATGTAAACCGGATAAGCGATGCGGACTACACCATTCGCCCCTTACTTGGTCTTGCTCTGAGTAGGGTTTGCCGTGTCCTGCTTACGAGGCAGGATCCCTTTTCCGGAGGTAAAAAATCTCAGATAGGGACCATCGTTATTGCTAACGATGCGGTGAGCTCTTACCTCACCATTTCACCCTTACCCCGAATACTCAAATACATTGAGTATGCGGGGCGGTATTTTTTCTGTGGCACTTTCCGTTTCCGAAAATTTTCATTTTCGGAACCCTCCTGTTAGGAGGTACCCTGTCCTATAGAGTTCGGACTTTCCTCCCTCCGCCATAAGCGGAGAGCGATTGCACGATTTACGTCGTCTTCCTCTATCAAGAAAGGTTGTTATGTTTATGTATTAATTAATTTTATTCTTTTTTTATTGTCGATACCGACATTTGCCAAAAAATCCGCATCCGAGTTTTTTTCCCGTGCTATATGATGTATCTCAAAATCGAATTCCGATGCCTTTATTAAATTCTGGACTTTTGCGTAAATTTTTTTAATTCCTTGATTTTTAACTTTGTATATACCTTTTAATTGTCGTGTTAATAATTCACTGTCAGTATATACAACAATTTTTTTGCATTTTAATTCAACAACTTTGTTCAGGCACACAAGTAAAGCCGTGTACTCTGCTATATTATTTGTTGTGAGTCCAATATATCCGGATATTGATTCGATAACTTCTCCGTTAAGGTCTTTTATCAGAACGCCGATTCCGCTTTCACCCGGATTTCCGCGTGATGCGCCATCGATAAAAGCATTACACATCATATTAAGTTTTTACTCATTTCTACGATCAAATCGGAAACTAAAATTCGCCCACAATATTCACAAGTGAAAATTTTATTGTTTTGTCTTAATTCGACAATTTTTTGAGCGGGGATTGTGTTAAAACATCCGCCGCAAGCGTTTCTCTTTACAGCCACGACGGCTTTACCTTCTTTAGCTTTCCGTATTCTTTCGTACGCCGCAATGTCGTTTTTTTCCATTCTCACAAGGAGTTTTTCTCTCTCGTGTTGGTATCTCAATTCCAGTTCTTCATTTTCTTTGGAGATGGTTTCCAGTTCTGCCTGTTTTTCCTCGAATTCAACCATCAATTTGTCGAATTCAGTTTTTGTAGTTTCAAGGTCAGCTTTTGTATTTCCTATAATACCTTCATAAACTTCGATATCTTTTGTCAATTGCTCGATGAGTTTTTCTGCATTTTCAATTTCTCGTGTTAAGGCATCGTATTGTTTATTAGTTTTAACTTCATATTTCTGTTTATTGTATTTTTCAATTTTTTCAGTCAGATCTATTTTTTCAACATCCGCATTATCACTTTTTATTGTTGTTGATTTTATCGTTTCCTCAAATTCTTTTATTTTTTGTTTTATAGTTTCTAACCTTTCGGTTATTTCAAGAATTTGGGAAGGTAAATCTCCTTTTAATTCTTCGAGATCATCCAATTTCAGATCGATTTGCTGTAACGCATATAAATATTGAAGTTTATTTTCCAAATATTTCTCCTCGTTTATATATATTTAATATAGTTTTGATTCTGTGTTGTAGTGATAATCTGAATATTCTCTTTCAATTGTGCTAATGTATTCGAAAGATATTCATTCATGTTCTCTATAACCGGGATTTCAGTTTCGTAATGCCCTGCATCAATTAATAATATTCTGCTCCGTGCTGTGTGAAAAACATGGTAAGAAATATCGCCCGTAAGGTATGCATCGGCTTTAGAATTAATTGCACGGTTTAGCAAATTTCCACCGGCTCCGCCGCAAACAGCAACAGTTTTTATTTTGTCGCTATTTCCTTCGACGTACCTCAAGGAAGTTGTTCCTAGTTTGTCCTTGACGTGTTGAATAAATTTTTTTGCTGTCATGGCATTCTCATATGAACCTATAGCCCCTGCGCCATACAAACTTGAGTCATTGTGAATCGGATATATATCGTAAGCCGGTTCCTCGTAAGGGTGAGATTTTTTCATGGAATTAATTATATCATCAACTTTCCACGACGGGGCAATCATTTCCAGTCTGACTTCCTCAACTTTTTCGAATTCACCCGGATTGCCTATAAACGGTTTGGAATTTTTGCTGCTGCGAAAAGTTCCGACTCCCGATGATCTGTATGAACAATAGTCATAATTTCCTATGATTCCCGCTCCGGCAGTTGCCATCGATTCTGTTATTTTTTCTAGATAATCAGATGGAACAAATACGGTTATCTTTTTAAAAACATCATTTGATCGTTTCAATATTTTTAAATCAGTCAATTCAAGTTTTTGTGCCAACGAAAAACTTACACCCGAGCGAATAAAATCCAGATTAGTATGCATACTTATCAACGATATTCCGTTCTCAATCAATTTATAAATGATTTTACCTCCGGCATCACTCGTTGTAATAGATTTCAAAGGTTCAAAAATTAAAGGGTGATGCGTAATTATAAGATTTGTATTCTTTTTTATCGCTTCATCAACCACTTCATCACTAACATCGAGGGAGATTAAAATTTTCTGAACAGGTTTTTCGGGACTTCCTATTTGTAAGCCGATATTGTCTTTTTCCCAGGCGATTCCGGGGGGAGCCCACTCTTCGATTATTTTTATTAATTCTTTAATTATCATTTTTTAACAAAAAAAAATCCTGAAATATTCAGGACATTTTCAAATTTATTTATTTTTTGTTTGTGTTGTTTTTGAAAGAAATTTTTTTTTACGTTTATCTTCCGGAACCAATATGGCTGAAGTCGGATATTTAAGTAAAATTAAAATCATGCATTCAAATATAGAAATAACGGTAATTAAACGCAAATCATTTTATTAGTTCAGTCGTATTTAAATCCCTTATAGTTGCGATTTCTTTCTCTATTAAATTCAAATTAGTGATTAATTCTTCAATCAATTCCTTAGCTTCAGGGAGAAGGTTCTGTCGGTTGATTATTTCAACACTAATTTTTATCGCAGCGAGAGGATTGTTGAATTCGTGACAAATAGTAACTACTAATTCATTAATCGCTTCAATTTTTTTCTTTGTTAAAATTTTTTCTTTTTCAATTTTTTCGAGTTGTTTTCTGATTTTTATTTTTTCTAAAACTGTCAGAATCGCCCTCGGCAGCGCTGTATCCCCTGCTTCATTCTTTATTAAATAATCCTCCACGTTGTATTTCATCGCCTCGATAGCGATTTTAAAATTTTTATTGGAAGTTAGAAAAATTATAGGCACTGAAATATTGTTTTCTGAAATCTCTTTCACAATTTCAAGTCCGTTTTTTTCCGGAAGATAATAATCTAATAGTACGATGTCGATATCTAAATTATTTTTCAATTCTTGAAGAGCGCTCTCGCCGGTGTTTTTCCAGGTCAAATTGAAATCTTTTCCGGGAAATTTTTTTAGTAAATGCTGGGCGATGCTTACATAGGCAGCATCGTCATCAATTAAGAGAATATTGACTGAATTTTTGTTCATAATGTATTCCTTATTTCATATCATTATACCATTTGGCACAATAATTTGCAAAAATTTTTAATTGAAAATATTTTGTTTGCTTTTATCTTTTCAATTTCTTAATTTAAAATAAAATTTATTGGGGTTTTTTATACAATTACACGAACAAAAAGTAATTAGGAGTTTGATATGCCGGGTAAAAGCCGAATATTAGTTGTAGACGATGAAGACAATTTAAGAACTATCCTGAGTCAGGAATTGCAGGGAGAGGGTTATGATGTAGAAACCGCTCCGGATGGTCGGTCAGCTATGGATACGATAAACGCAACACCATTTGATTTAGTTTTGTTAGATATTAAAATGCCGAATGTCGATGGGTTTGAAGTCTTAAAATATATCAAACAAAATCATAAAACCTTAAAAGTCATTATGCTTACGGGTTTTGCCGATCTCAAAAATGCCATTGAATCAAAAAAACTCGGAGCCGAGGATTTTGTCAGCAAACCTTACGACCTGGTTGATCTTCTGACAACCATCGAAAGAGTATTAAGTGAATAAATTCCGGTGAACGATGCTTCAACGAGACAATATCCTTATCGTTGATGATGAGATACAGCTAAGTATACTTTTAAAAGATGAATTAGAGGAGAGCGGCAGGTATGCCGTCGACTTAGCCGGGGACGGGGCTGAGGCAATCAATTTAATACAAAAAAATATTTATGACGTAATACTTCTTGATCTGAAGATGCCGCGTGTCGGAGGTATTGAAGTATTAAAATTCATACAGGAAAACTCTCCCGATTCTCAGGTGCTTATACTCTCCAATTTTGGTGACGTAAAAACCGTAGTCGAAACTATTAAGCTTGGTGCTTACGATTTTATCGGTAAGCCGTATGATATAGATGAACTATTTAATGTCATCGAACGGGCAACCGAGCGAAAAAAACTTTTAATAAAAACCAAGCTGATGGAGAACGAGCTCTCCAAACTCTCCGGCAATGAAATTATTGGTAACAGTAAAATATTAACAGATATCATTGAGGATGCAAAGAGAGCCGCCGATAGCGATACATTTATTTTAATTGAAGGCGCTAGCGGTACCGGAAAAGAATTAATCGCAGGCTTAATTCATAAAAACAGTCCCAGAAAAGATTACCCTTTTGTTGCCGTAAATTGTGCATCCATTCCCGACACTCTTCTCGAAAGTGAACTATTCGGTCACGAAAAGGGGGCTTTCACAAACGCCTATAATGTCAAGCAGGGATTAGTGGAAGTTGCGAACGGCGGCACGCTGTTCTTGGATGAGGTTGGAGATATCAGCGTTACTATTCAACCAAAACTTCTCAGGTTTTTAGAAACCGGAAAATTCCGCAGAGTCGGAAGTACTTACGAATTTCATGTAAACGTACGTGTGGTTTCGGCTACAAATAAGGATTTAAAAGAAGAAGTTCAAAAAGGTAAATTCCGTGAAGACTTACTTTATCGGCTAAACGTCATTTCAATCAAGATGCCGCTATTAAAAGAACGAAAGGAAGATATTCCTCAGCTTGTAGATTTTTTCCTCAAAAAGAAAGCAAAAGTAAAAGAACCTAAAACCTTAAGCACAGATGCACTTAGGGTTTTAATGAATTACGATTGGCCCGGAAATATACGTGAGCTTGAACACGTAATCGAAGGAGCAATTATTTTATCGCCAAATCAGATAATTACTCCTAATGATCTTAAAATTAAATTACGGCAAATTTATCAAATGGAACCGGTTGAAAATCCTACTCAATCCGTGGTTTATAATCTTAACGGGCTGCCTGAACTTTCTTCTATTGATGAAATGGAAAAAATCCACATCGAGAAAGTGCTTAGGTCAATGAGAGGCAACAGAACAAAAACAGCGGAAATATTAAAAATCAGTCCTAAAGCCCTCTATCTAAAAATAAAAAAATATCAAATCAAAGTCGATTAATTTTATTTAAACTTTTTCCTGAAGTTTAATATTAAATGTTGCAATGATAGTAGAAATTTATTAAATTTTTATAAATTTCTACTGTATAACTTTCCGGATAAACTATGAGAGCAGTTATAATGGCAGGCGGATTCGGAACACGGTTGCGACCGCTGACAGCTAATGTTCCAAAACCTATGGTTCCAATGTTAAATAAACCTATGATGGAGCACATCGTGGATTTACTGAAGGCACATGGTATTAAAGATATTACTGCATCATTGTTTTATCAGCCGGAAGCTATTTCCGATTATTTCAGGACAGGAGAAAAATTCGGGATAAATATTTCTTACGTTCGAGCCGAAGACGATTACGGAACAGCCGGAAGCGTCCGCAACGCCGCAAATGTAATTGGTTTTTTAGAGGAAAGAATTTTGATAATTAGCGGCGATGTTTTGACCGATGTCAATATTTCAGAAGTTTTACAATTTCATAAAGAAAGAAAAGCCGATGCGACAATCGTGCTTACCAGAGTTGCAAATCCTTTACAATTTGGTGTGGTGATTACCGACGAAGATGCCAGAATAAACCGATTTTTGGAAAAACCGTCATGGGGAGAAGTTTTTTCTGATACCATTAACACCGGAATATATGTTATCGAACCGAAAGTTCTGAAAATGATCCCATTTCAGGAAGAATACGATTTCAGTAAAGACCTATTTCCGTTGATGCTTGAGAAGAGGATGAATTTGTACGGTTATATATCCAAAGAGTATTGGCGCGATGTAGGAAACCTAAATGAATATCAGGAAGCTCACCTTGATATTCTCGCCGGTAAAGTCGGGATCGATATTAAAGGAGAAAAATATGGTACGGCAGTCACGGGCGAACAAACAGTAATAAAAACTTCGCATGAGAATCTTCACGAAAAAGTATTCATCGGTAATAATTGTTTGATTGAAGAAGATGTGAAAATTTTTAATTCAGTCATCGGTGATAAGTGTGTAATTAAAAACGGAGCGGTAATCAGAAATTCAGTTGTCTGGAGCAACACACACGTTGGAAGTAACACCGACCTCTCCTCAGATGTAATCGGTTTTAATTGTAAAATCGGCAACGACGTTACTATCGGTGATAATGTAATTATTAGCGATAGATGCAGTATAGGCGACAGGGCGAGATTAATTTCGAATATAAAATTATGGCCCAATAAACAAGTTGAGGAAGCTGCGGTTTTAAACAGAAGTCTGGTTCTTGAAGACAGGTGGTCAAAAAATCTGTTTACTGATGCGAGAGTCAGCGGATTATCAAATATCGATATGAATCCTGAGTTCGGAGCCCGGTTAGGAGCTGCACTCGGTACTTTTTTAGGCGAAGGTAACATAGTTGCAACAAGCAGGGATTCTGACAATGTATCAAGGATGATCAACAGGTCTATAATATGCGGTCTATTATCTGCGGGAGTAAATGTTAACGACCTTAGGGCGATGCCGATTCCGCTCGTCAGGCACGAACTAAGCTCAGGAGCTGAAGCGGGCGGCGTTCATGTACGAAGGTCACCATACAATAAAGACCTGACAGATATAATATTTTTCGACTCAAACGCAAGAGACTTACCAATTAATAAAACAAAATCTGTTGAGCGTATTTTTTTCGGGGAAGATTTTTTCAGAGCTAAACCAATAAAAGTCGGGAATATATTTTTTACCGAGAGAGCTCCCGAAATATATCGGAAGAAATTTTTCTCTACACTAAATCTTGATATCATAAGAAAAGCAAAGTTCAAAATTGTTTTAGATTATTCCAACGGAGTCGCATCTACGATATTTCCAAGCTTACTTGGTGAATTTAATTCACAAACCGTTGCGTTAAACGCACACCTTGATCACCGGAAGCTGACAAGAGACGAGGCAGAAATTGACGAATCACTAAATCAACTTTCGCACGTAGTAACTTCCTTGGGATATGATCTTGGCTGTATGATTGACCCCGGAGGTGAACGTATAATTATTGTGGATGAAAATGGAAAAGTTATCGAAAATGACAGACTATTGAGCCTGGTAGTGAAATTGTATATCGATAATTATTCTGATATCCAGAGTATCGCAGTTCCGGTATCAGCTTCTGCCGAAATCGATGTGATTGCAAAAAAATACAATATTATCAAAACACGCACTTCGCATCTTGCTATGATGGAAGCCGCTTCGAATCCGGCAGTCTCTTTTGTCGGTGGAACAAAAGGCGGATTTATTTTCACGGAATTTTTCTTTGCCTCCGATGCTATGTTTTCCCTTGCAAAGATACTCGAACTATTGGTTGGATCCGGTAAACTTTTCGGGGAATTGAATGAAAGTGTAATAAAATTTTATCGAGTTAAACACGACGTTCAATGTGAATGGGATAAAAAAGGGAAGGTTATGAGATATATTATGAAAGAAACTGAAAAATCTGATAGAGAATTAATAGATGGTGTAAAAATTAATTTTTCTGACACTGACTCAGAAAATATTTGTGTTCTTTTAATCCCCGACAGGGAACGTCCCATTTTCCATGTTACAGCCGAAACAAAATCAGAAAGCTCTGCAATCAGGTTGGCAGAGGAATATGTGAACAAAGTAATAGAATGGCGAGATAATTAAAACCAGTACTTAAGGAACGGAATAATGAAAATAAGCGAAATTCTAAACGAAAATCTGGTTAATATCCAGCTCAAGGGCGACAATAAAGAAGAAATTATA
>CAYTID010000088.1:0-9203 GCA_964437735.1 uncultured Ignavibacteriaceae bacterium
TGTTTTCAGTAAAATATCAGGTATAGAAAATAATTTATTTGTCGCTTACCATCTTCTTGTAAACGGAACTGAAAAATACATAGCCAATAATCACCTCCTTACAGGTATTAAATTCGGAAACTGGGAAAGCAACGGACTGCTGATTTATGTTTCTTACTACGCCGGTAACAATATGTATAACGCTTTTTACACAAAACGCCAGTCAAAGTTCGGAATCGGATTTATGCTGGATTTTTTCCGCTGATCTTTCCACACGAATACCAGTTTGAAATCAGCGTAAAATCAATTATCTTTATGAACAAATTTTCAGTTTCCAATCAATAATAATGGATATAATAAGTTTTGGCGACCGGATTTCCACCGGTTTTTATAAAATTCACTCAAAATTTAATCATGCCGTTAATTTTATCGATAATGATAAGATGATAACACTTGTTGATAAAATTATCGGATCAGGTCCGGTAAATATTGTATTAAGTAATTCAGAATTTCAGAAAATTTCCACGATTACAGCAGAGACAGACAAGGTTTTCTTAAATGATACGGAATACGAATGCATTGAATTATTAAAATATTCTTCAACTTTGGATATTCCTTTACAGGCATCTGATTACCTTCCGGAAAATATTAAAACTGCTGAAAATTTTTTATTGAAATTCGCTCCCGCCAAAAGTTTGTTTTTTTTGCTTGATGAAAAGCGCGAAGCAGATTTTATTTCAGGTTTTGAAATTAAATTTATATCTAAAATTAAAGATGGCGTTGAGAATATTCTCTCCGGAAAATTGATTGATGGTATCACCAATATCAAGGGGACCGGTTTTGGCTTTACTCCATCCGGCGATGATTTTATTGCGGGTATGCTTATTGCATTTTTCGTAGCTGAGAATATTAAAAGAAAAAATTTATTTAAAATCCGAAATGAAATTTACGAAAATTCAAAAGGCGGAAATGTAATTTCGAATTCATTTTTACAGCTCGCATTGGATGGAAGACTTCCTGAGAGCTATAAATACTTAATAGAAGCATTAATGAAAGAAAATAACCATATTGAAACCGGCATAAAAAAAGTGCTATCATCCGGAGAGACCTCCGGCGCTGATTTTTTAACCGGATTTATATTTACTATTAAAAACTATTTAAAAATATGTCGGTAAAAGGAATTTGTAAAAAAGGTGAATATTACGATTCAGTAACCTTGATGAGAATTTCAAAGGAAATTAACGGATTGCCGGGAATAATTGACTCTGCGGTCGTAATGGCGACAAATGAAAATAAGTCGCTGCTGAAATCATCCGGTCTGTACCTCTCTGATTTTGATAACAGCGTAGATGCCGATTTAATAATCAGCATTAAAGCGGAAACGGAGAAAATCCTTGAAAAAAGTTTTGTTCAGGTTAAAAAATTTTTTGAGAACATAAAAAAAACGAACGTATCGGAAAATTATTTACCAAAAAGCCTTGAGGGATCTATCAAAAATTTCCCTGATGCAAATCTTGCCCTGATTTCCGTGGCAGGGAAATTTGCCGCTGCCGAAGCGATGAAAGCTCTTCAAAGCGGTTTGAACGTGATGATATTTTCCGACAATGTTTCTGTGGATGATGAAATTAAATTAAAAAAGTTTGCGCAGGAAAAAGGACTTCTTGTAATGGGGCCCGACTGCGGAACGGCAATAATTAATGGATCCCCGCTTGCGTTCGCAAATGTAGTAAACCGAGGCGATATCGGCATTGTTGCTGCATCGGGAACGGGTTTGCAGGAAGTAAGTTGCGTTATTTCGAACGAGGGATGCGGAATTTCGCAGGCAATCGGTACGGGCGGAAGAGATGTGAAAAAGGATGTCGGCGGAATCATGTTCATCGAAAGTCTTAAAGCGCTCTCCGATGATCCGGAAACCAAAGTAATTGTACTCATTTCAAAACCTCCAGATGTTGAGGTTTTGAGTAAAATTTCATCGGAAATTGAAAAAATCGATAAACCAATTGTTGCAATTTTCATCGGTGGTGATGCGAAAATCCTTGGAAAGACAAAAGCACGTGTCGCCGATAATCTTGAAGAAGCCGGTGTTATTGCAGCTTTTCTCTCAAAAGGAAAAAATATTGACGATGTGAAAAACTATTTTAGTAACAGAAGTCTATCACTTAGTGAAACCGCTATAAGTTTATCGAAGAAGTGTAAGGGAAAATATATTCGCGGATTATTCAGCGGCGGGACTTTATGTGACGAAACACAGTTGATATTGAAAAATATTATAGGGAATGTTTACAGTAATACACCGCTTGACGCCAAATATAAATTGAAAGATTCATTAAAAAGTATTGGAAACACGATTATCGATTTAGGTGATGATGAATTTACGGTTGGTCGCCCTCATCCGATGATAGATTATACGTTAAGAAATCAGAGAATCCTGAAAGAGGCAGAAGATAGTAACACAGCGGTGATATTGTTTGATGTGGTACTTGGCTATGGTTCAAATATGAGTCCTGCCGAAGAACTTATCCCTGCGATTAATAAAGCAAAAGAAATTTCACCGAACTTATTGTTCATCTGTTCGATAACCGGCACAGATAAAGATCCTCAAAATAAAAATCTTGTAAAAAGTAAATTGGAAGATGCGGGTGTTATAGTGATGCATTCCAATGCGGCAGCGAGTGAACTTACAGGAAAAATAATTCACAGCATAAAAATGTAGCTGAGTAATAACAACACCATCTTTTCAATATGCAAATAAAATACTTCAATATTAATTAAGAACATCCTTCGACGCGCTCCTCTGCTAACGCAGTGTCGCTTGCTCATGATGACGGTTTCGTCACACTGAGCGATCCGCCATCGGCGGAGGGTCGAAGGGTGTAAAAATATGATAAGCTTATGACAAAACTTTTCAACCAACAACTTAAAGTAATAAACATCGGATTAAAATCGTTTGCCGATTCATTAAAGGAAACCAGCACGGATGTCATTCACGTCGATTGGAAGCCGCCGGTGGCTGTTGATCCAAAAATTTTTGAAATCCTTGAAAGTAAAAAAGCAGATATCGAAGCTGCCAACCGGAAATCTCTTGAAATTATCTTACAGGGAAAACCAATGCTCATTGGATTAGATGTTGCGAAAAATGTCATCCCGTGTATGAAGGACGACCTCATACTGCACGCAGGTCCTCCTGTAACGTGGGAAAAAATGTGCGGACCGATGCGCGGCGCAGTTATTGGCGCGCTGATCTATGAAGGTATGGCAAAAAATCCTGAAGAAGCGGAAAAGTTAGCATCAGGCGGAGAAATTAAATTCGCTCCGTGTCATGAACACTCAAGCGTCGGACCGATGGCAGGAATTATCTCTCCTTCGATGCCGGTATTCATAATAAAGAATGAGCAATTCGGCAACTATGCATATTGTACGATGAATGAAGGTCTGGGAAAAGTTTTAAGATACGGTGCTTACAGTCAAGAAGTAATCGAAAAATTAAAATGGATAGAAACGGTTTTGTATCCGACATTGAAGAGAGCCGTTGAAAGCATTGGTAAGATTGATTTGAAGAATATCATTGCTCAGGCGCTTCATATGGGAGATGAAGTTCACAACAGAAATCGCGCGGGAACTTCTTTATTTTACCGAGCAATCGCGCCGCATATAGTTCGCACTTCGCTGGATTCAGAAAGTGCCGCTAAAGTTCTTGAGTTTATAAACGGCAATGATCATTTTTTCCTAAATCTTTCAATGCCTGCAGCAAAAGCAACACTCGATGCCGCAAGAAATATTGAAAACAGCAGCATCGCCGTTGTAATGGCTCGAAACGGTACTGAATTCGGAATTCAGCTTTCAGGTACGCAAAATGCCTGGTTTACAGGTCCCGCTCCGGTTCCGGATGCGCTCTTCTTCCCCGGCTTTACAAAAGATGATGCAAATCCGGATATCGGCGACAGCGCTATTACCGAGACTGTCGGACTTGGCGGTTTTGCGATTGCCTCATCTCCTGCGATTGTTCAGTTTGTTGGCGGAAGCGCACAGGATGCTGTCAATTATACTTTACAAATGTATGAAATATCCGGGGGAGAAAATAATGTGTTTCAGATTCCATATTTGAATTTCCGCGGCACACCTACGGGAATTGATGTGAGAAAAGTGATTGAGAAATCCATCACACCGTTTATTGATACTGGTGTCGCTCATAAAAATCCCGGTGTCGGACAAGTCGGTGCCGGAGTGGTTTCAGCGCCGGTCGAGCCGTTTGTAAAAGCGTTGGAAGGATTGGCTACCAAAATATCTAAAAATTAATTATCTTATTTACCCACGACTTCGGTCGTCTGATTAATTTAAAACAAATATTAAACACAGGAGAATAGAAATGAACATAAACGAATTCCTTGAATTCATGAACAAGGCAAAGATCCACGACCTAACACAGCGATTGAGCATACACACACCACCGTGGCCCAGCTATATGCCTCTTCAGGTTCAGT
Organism: uncultured Ignavibacteriaceae bacterium; assembly: GCA_964437735.1. Lineage (GTDB taxonomy): Bacteria > Bacteroidota > Ignavibacteria > UBA10030 > BY39 > CAYTID01. The sequence continues at coordinate 4,461 of CAYTID010000088.1, forward strand.
ACTTCAAGCGTATCGCAGGCGCGCATATGGGACAAGGCGCAAACGGACAAATCATCAAGACCAGCAATCACGTCGGAACGCATATTGACGGCGAAATACATTTCCACGCAAGCGGAAGAACGATCGGCGATGTACCGCTGAACGAGTGGATCGGTCAGGGAGTTGTTGTGGATATTTCGGATGAAGTGGGCGACTACGATTTGTATTCTCCCGAAATGCTTATGAAAAAAGCCGAGATCAAAAAAGGCGATATACTTATTATCAATACGGGTTATCACAAATATGCATGGGACCAACCGGAGTCGGATGAATTACGATACTTTGTAAAGCATCCCGGACCCGATCCGAAATTTCACAAATGGGCTCTCGATATGAATTTAAAATGGATTGGTGTCGACTGCGGAAGCGCCGACCATCCGATGAACACAATCATCAGGAACTGGCATCCAAAATCTTTTGTGGAAGCGGAGAAAAAAATAATTGAGAAATATTCGAAAACCTGGGACGAGATGTTCCCGCTCGACGAATATTATCAGGTGATGCATCTGAAACTTTTCCCGAAAAAATTAGTCCACGCCGAAAACGTCGGCGGCGAAATCGCAAAAGTAAGCAACAAACGCGTCTGGATCGGATTGTTCCCCCTTAGGGGAATCGAACTTGAATCCTCGATGTGCAGAATTGTTGCAATAGAACCTTAAAATTTTTTGGAGTAATTTATGCCTATAGCTCACGACTTTGAATTTTATAAACCTAAAACAATCGGTGAAGCGCTGCAGCATCTTTCGAAGTATAAATCGAAAGCACGACTTCTCGCCGGCGGAACCGATGTCGTTGTCAAAATAAAAGACGGACAGGATTTTCCGGAAGTAGTGATCGACCTGAAAGGAATTGACGGCTTTTCTAAATTAGATTTCTACGGTAATGAATTATTCATCGGTCCGAATGTAACTTTCAGCGATCTGATCGAATCCGAAATCGTCCGTGAAAAGTTCGTAATCCTTTGGGAATCGGCAAAAACAGTTGCTTCGGTCGGCATACGCAACCGCGCGACGGTTGTCGGGAATATCTGCTCGGCTGTTCCTTCGCTTGATTCGGGACCGGCTCTTCTCGTTTACGAAGCAGATGTCTTAGTGAAAAGTTCAAGCGGCGAAAGAAAAATTCCGATCACAGAATGGTTTACCGGTCCGAAGAAGACAGCTCTCAAGGAAGATGAAATTGTTACAGGAATAATCGTTCCGCTTCCGAAAGAAAAACATTCCGGAAGATATGAGAAGCTTGCAAGATACGCAGGCGAGGATCTTGCTCAGGCGGGTATCGGTATTTTGGTACTCGAAGGAAATCAATATCGTGTCGCTTTTTGTGCGGTCGGTCCGGTTCCGAAAAGATCATCAGCTATTGAAAATCTTCTCAACGGAAAACAAATCACAAACGAACTGATTGAAGAAATTAAAAATATTATTCCGAAAGAGATCTCCCCCATCACGGATATAAGATCGACAAAAGAATATCGCACACATATGATGAAAGTAATGTTTGAGAGAGGAATGAGGACGGCGATTGAGAGATTGAATAACGGCACAGAGAAAGGAGTACGCTGATATGGCAAAAATATCATTTAAACTGAACGGAGAAAAAAGATTTGTGGACGTCGAGCCAAGCGACATACTTCTCGATGTTCTGAGAGATAAATTAGGAATTAAGAGTCCGAAGTCGGGATGCGACAGAGGCGATTGCGGCGCGTGTACAATTATTCTCAACAATAAAAGTGTACGCAGTTGTCTGATATTTGCTGTCGAAGCCGACGGACAGGAAATTTTAACAGTCGAAGGGATTTCAAAAGACAAACTTTCACCTCTTCAGGAGTCATTTATTGATTTGAATTCATTCCAGTGCGGCTTCTGCGCGCCGGGTATGATAATGTCGGCGACAAATCTTGTAAATAAAAATCCTCACCCTGAACTTGAAGAAATCAAAGAAGCGCTTTCGGGAAATTTATGCCGTTGCACCGGGTACACTCCGATTATTGACGCAATCATCAAAGCCACTGAGGAGAAGAAAATATGAGTGAATATAAATATGTAGGTCAGCCGGTAAATAAGGTTGACAATCTTGAAAAAGTTTCCGGTGCGGCATTGTATGTTGACGATATTGATTTCGGACCGAATCTTCTTTTTGCTCAGATTGTTGAAAGTCCGCACGCACACGCGATAATAAATAGCATCGATACATCCGAAGCTGAAAAATTTCCTGAAGTGCTGGCGGTATTCACGGGAAAAGATTTTCCGTACAAATTCGGACTTTATATGAAAGACCGCTACATACTTGCGCAGGACAGAGCTCGTTTTGTCGGTGAACAGGTTGCAGTTGTCGTCGCGCGCACACAGAAAGCCGCAATGAAAGCTGCAAAACTTGTTAAAGTTGATTACAAAATCCTCCCTCCGATTTTAAATCAGATTGATGCGCTGAAGGATGATGCCGAAATACTCCATCCCGATCTCGAAAACTATACGCACGTGCCGTGGTTTTTCCCGAAGGCAAAAACAAACGTAGCTCACCTGCGTAAACTTCGCAAAGGAGATGTCGAGATGGGATTCAAAGAAGCCGATCTGGTTTTAGAAGAAACATACACTGTTCCGCGTTATGCGCATTGTGCAATCGAAGTTCACGGCGCCGTGGCAAAGTTTGATTACTCAAACAGATTAACAGTCTGGGCTTCATCGCAGTCCCCTTTTACTCAGCGTAATTTATTTTCTCAGGCGCTGTCATCTCTCGGAATAAGCCATAAAGATGTACGCGTTATTGCCCCGCATGTTGGCGGAGGATTCGGCGGGAAAGCCGGTGTTACTATGGAAATAATTGCCGCTGCAGTAGCGACGAAAGTTAAAGGGAATCCTGTTAAAGTTCTCTGGTCGCGTGAGCAGGAATTTTACAACACATATCAGCGTCTCGGTGTTACAACCAAATTGAAAATCGGAGTGAAGAAAGACGGAACAATCACCTCTCTCGATCATAAATTATACTGGGATGCAGGCGCTTATGTTGAATACGGCGCGAACGTTGTCAACGCAGTCGGTTTATCTGCAATCGGTCCGTACCGTGTACCGAATGTTGCGATCGATTCGGTTTGTATATACACAAACCTCCCTCCCGGCGGACCGTACCGTGGTTTCGGGTACTCTGAATTTTTATTCGGACTTGAATCGCATATGAATCAGATTGCGGCAAAGCTCGGAATGGATGCGGTTGAGTTTAGAAAAATAAATGCAATCAAGGAAGGCGATACGCTCGCTTACGGCTCATATATGAACGCCAACGGACTTCACCAGGCAATTGACGCAGTTAAAAAAGAAATCGAATGGGGTAAGAAAGAAGTTTCCGATGATCCTAAAAAAGCGATCGGAAAAGGATTTTCATTATTCTGGAAAGCTCCCGCTATGCCGCCTAACGCCTCATCGTCCGCATTTTTGAAATTCAACGAGGATGCAAGTATGAACATTTTGATTTCCGGAATGGATATCGGACAGGGATTGCTTACAGTTATGGCGCAAATTGCCGCCGAAGTTCTCACGGTCCCTCCTTCTAAAATCCGTGTTGAAAATCCGGATACAGACCGTAATCCGTATGAATGGCAGACTGTTGCGTCTCACATTACCTGGGGAACAGGAAATGCGGTAAAGAAGGCTGCGATTGATGCGCGTGAGCAGATTTTCGATCTGATCGAACGTACACATAAATTCAAAAGAGAATCATTGTATCTGGAAGATGAAAAAGTTAAGTGTAAAGACAAACCTGAATTTGCACTTCAGCTCAGTGATTTTGTAATAAACGGAATACAGATGGAAGACGGAACATTCAAAGGCGGACCAATTATGGGACGCGGAATGTTTATGCCTGAGTTTTCTTCTACGAATGCCGACCCCGAAACAAGTCAGGGGGGCAAGCCGAACGTTCATTACACTGTCGGAGCCGCTGCGGTTAAACTTGAAGTTGATAAGGAAACAGGAAAAATGAAAGTTCTCAAGGTCGCTGAAGCCGTAGACTGCGGCAAAGCAATCAATCCGGATCTTGTGAGAACGCAAATTATCGGCGGCATTGTTCAGGGGCTAGCGACAGTTCTGTATGAAGATATGCGATACGACGAAAAAGGAAAATTGCTGAATCCGAATTTCACCGATTACAAAATTCCGACAATGATGGATATACCGGAAGAAATAGTTCCGATAATAATAGAAGTCGCGCAGCCAGACGGACCGTTTGGCGCAAGAGGAGTCGGCGAGCATCCGATGATTCCTGCAGCGCCGATGATTGCCAACGCAGTTGAAGACGCGCTCGGTCTCCGAATTAAATCAATGCCGATTACGGCCGAAAAAGTAGCATTAACAATTCTGGAAAATCAAAAATGAGCAAACCTTTAGAGGGAATAAAAATTTTAGATTTAACTCGTGTGCTTGCGGGACCATTCTGTACTATGCTTCTCAACGAGTTGGGTGCTGAGGTGATAAAAGTTGAAATTCCTGAAACAGGTGATGATGCACGAGCTTACGGACCGTTTAAAAACAATAAGAGTCTTTATTTCTTAAGTATCAACCGTGGTAAAGAAAGTGTCTCGCTGAATCTGAAAAGTGAAAAAGGGAAAATTATACTTCTCGACCTCATAAAAAAAGTTGATGTTGTAATCGAAAATTTCCGTCCCGGTACGATGGAAAAACTTGGTATCGGATATGAGGTTCTGAAAAAAGAAAA
>CAYTID010000089.1:0-9166 GCA_964437735.1 uncultured Ignavibacteriaceae bacterium
GTTTAAAATATCTATGCTCAGTTGGAAAGTATGTTTATTGCCCCCCATCGGAAGAATGGCATCCTGAAGGATTCTTAAATCAATATTGCTAAACCATTTATTTAACGCACCGAATCTTTCCGCAATTTGACCGCGACGAGAATTTAAGTAATCATCTTGTCCAATGAATTTATTAAATGCGGTCCATTGATCCGCTGCCGATACAGTTGTTCCGCCGGCATCTGTATATGGGTCAAATATAATTTCACCTTGATTCTTGGGAATATAAATTAAATCGTTTACAGTACTCCCGTCACCATTAACATCACCGGCATATACGTAGGAATATCTGTTTCCGCCGGCGCCTTCAAATCTGTTACCTTGTGCTGCTTCGATAAATATCCCAAAACTTGTAGCAAAATTATCACCCCATAAGTAACGATAGGAAGCTCCGCCGATGAAACGATGTCGGCTTCCAAATTCCGAGTAGCTCAAACCGGGTTTATTTGGATCGCCTTGAACAGGATTTTCCGACCATAAAACACTCGCAATTTCCGTTGACTTCATCAAGCTTTTTGCTTCAAGAAATGTGTACGATATAAAAGAACTTAATCCGAAATCAAAATTCTTACGCAGTTGGGCGGTTATGGTGTAGTTATAACCCTCATTTGAGTTATCAATTACATAGGCGCCTGCACCGCCATCGGGATTCAATTCAAATAAGTTGTTCCCGCCGGCATCAACTCCACCGAAGAATGGTCTTCCATCGGGTAAAAATCTGAGAGGAGTTCTTATATCAGCGTTTCGCACATAAATAGAATTGATATCTTTTCCGTAAACAAATTCAACGGTACTAACTAAATCCCATGGTAATTTCTGATCAACGGCTAAGTTTGTAGTCCAAACCTGAGGCCATTTGAAATCTTTCACCATTCCGTTCAAGTCAAATGAAGTTTGCAGTATTGCATCGGCTGAAGTTTTAATTTGTGTTGGAACATTCGGATAGAGATTAGGGTTGTTTCCAGGGTTTGAAATAATGTTACCTACCCAGACGAAAGGTAAACGGCCCGTGAATATTCCTGTTCCACCCCTTATTTGTGTCGAGCGGTTTCCTATAACATCCCAGTTAAATCCTATTCTTGGTGAATACAATAGCTGCACATCAGGAAGTTTGCTCTGGTCAACTTTTTCCGATTTATCATTTTCATCGAGCAATGTTAAACCTCTTGAAAACGGATTATCAACCGGTTTGGTGAAATACATCGGTATATCAACCCTTATACCAAACATTAAACTAAAATCTTTAGTCATCAAATATTCATCCTGAGCGTAGAATGATAATTGACCCACTTCAATGAGTTCACCTTTGAAAGGTCCTGAACCAATTACATTTCTGAAATTATAAAAATTTCTGCTGCCGGGATTTGTACGTGTAAAGAAATCATTTAATGAAGAGAATCTTGCACCACCGATGAAATCTAAAAAGTCAGGCAGAAAAAATACACCATGTCTGAAAATGTTGAAAGAGTTGAAGAATTTAAAGTACTCATAATTCGCTCCGACTGTAATTACATGATTTTCGATAACATAACTTAAATTGTTTGTAAATTGCCAAACATCTTGATCCAGTATATTGTGAATTGAGAAAGGTTCATGTCCTATTGTTGTATAGTTTACACCGTTTTCAACAATTTCAATGGTCGGGAATGGTTCACTAAAAGGATCTCGTTTATCGCGGAAGCGATTGTAACTGGCAAAAAATCGATTAGAGAAATTACCAAAACGACTGTTAAGTTCCATTACAAATGAATTCATATCATTATTAATCTTATAACCCGAATTTTTAAATGGTAAACTGGTCTCGTTTGGTCCGCGACCGCCTGCGCTGAGAACAAAGGGGTGAGGCGGTAAATCTCTTCGCGCGTCTAACCTGTTATACCTAAAGCTGAAATTATTATTTTCATTAATATTCCAATCAAGTTTGACTATCAGCTTTTCATTCTCTGTCTTATGGATAAATCCCTCATAAGGACCAGTATCATAATTATAAACTGTTTTCATCCGGTTGCGTATAGAATCCATGATAGCAGCTCTGACGCGTGAAATTCCAAATCCTGACGCGCCGCGGTTGGCGGCAAAATTTGATCCCGGATCTTCTCTTCGTTCCAGCTCTGCATTAACAAATAGGAATAATTTATCCTGAATGATCGGACCGCTAACGCTGAAGCCCGATTGGTTAAAAAATAAATCCGGATTTGCAATAACTTCTTTACCTGAAACTTTGTTGCCGAGAAAAGATTCATTTCTGAGAAAACTGTATATGGAGCTCTTATATTCATTGGTTCCGCTCTTTGTAACTGTATTTATTCCGGCTCCCGTAAAACCACCTTCGCGTACATCAAATGGTGCGACGGAGACCTGTACCTGAGCGATTGCATCGTAAGGAACCGGTTCGGCATTTGCTTGTCCGCCCGGGGCAGGATCATCCAAGCCAAATGGATTATTGAAATAAGATCCGTCGAGAGATATATTATTGAAGAGCCAGTTTTTTCCGCCAAAGCTGAAGTTACCGTCGCTGCGTGGATCCAGCCTCGTTAAATCACGTGAACTTCTCTTAATTGATGGAAGCATTACTACATCACTTGGATTAATGAAGGTCTCAGCACCCGTCCGGTTGCTGTTAAATACTTCGTCGATGTCTGCCGTAACGATAATTTCTCCACCAACGATAGCCTCGGTAGTCAGAATAAAATCGACACGTAATTTTTGACCTAAGGTCAAATAAATATTTTCTTTGCTCTCTTTTCTATACCCGACGAAAGTTACTGTAACTGTATAAGGTCCGCCAATTCTCATATTAATAATATCAAACTGGCCGTTCTCTCTTGTTGCGGCGCCGTAAACCGTTCCGCTCGGAACATGAATTGCCATCACGTTGGCGCCGGGCATAGCAGTTCCTTCCAAATCCTGGACTATTCCATTTATGGAAGATGTGGTTACGCCTTGCGTAAAAGTAATGTTAGATAGAAAAGCGAATAGGAAAATTGAAATAAATAGGTGAGTTAATAATTTGTGCATCATAGAACTCCTTTCATTTTGTTTTTATTGGATTTATTTTTACCAAATAGAACTAACAAATGGTAGAGTTTCATTACAATCAACAAGTTTAAGATATTTCAAATTAAAGAAATATGCAAGAATAAAATACAAAAAATTCAATTATTATTATTCCCCCCAAAGTATCTATAATACTAACCCATAAATCTGTTTTGGGGCGAGATATTCAGGAAATTTATCTAACGATTATGGACGTATACCTTATCAAAAAAGGCAGGCACCGACATTAGTGTTTCTGTGTTTGATATTATATTCCCGAGTCAGCATTGCAGGTGCGTGAATTACTTCTTGTTTGCTGGACTACGCTTTTCAACCAACCGAGTAATCGGATTGCATTTGAAGCACTTCCCGTTGTGAATCGAGATCATTTCAAAACACGTTTGACATTGATGCTTCGAGTATTGTTCTGCAACGAATTTGGCAAGTCCGTGTTTTCGTATAAATTCCAGGTTTTCTTTTATGCTCGTCTGATAGCCGGTTCTGTACCTTTTATCCATCCGATCGATCCGCCAACAGGGATACTGCTCACATTCATAACAGAAGGTGGCAGGTTTTGCTGAATTATTCCTCGGTCCCCCACAATCCTTGAAGAGATATGTGCATTTTTTTTTACTGGGCCGGCAGCCAATACACTGGCTCCGTCTCAGATTGTTCAGATGAGCAAGATAACGACTGCAAACGGCGCAGTTCATCCCGCACGGTGCAACAAGCTGCTTTAAGATTGGATCAATTTTCTTCACGAGGTAATCAGTTTGTTTCATCTTCTTTTGGTTTCATTGCTTCGGTTTTACGTAGAAATAGCTGCTTCACTTCAGTGTTAAACTGTAGAATATATATTGCGTAGCCCCAGAATAAAAGACCGATGAAATCAGTTACTCGATCTATTTGCATTATTGTGTTCCAATTGGTCGCCGGATCAATCCGAGTTAATAGTTCTATACCTTTTGCTGAAAACAACAGACTTGAAAAGAAGTCGAGAATAGCTAACCAACCAATAATTAAAAGAATAATTCTTGCCCAATTTCTTCTTTCTAAAAGAAAATAGAAAAGAAGCAATCCAAGGAATAAAAGAATAAAATTAGCGCCAATAGCAAGAGTATAATACGTTTTCGGAGAGATGGTTAGGTAACTTGTTATTCCATTAGTAACGTGGTCCCCGGCAGCAATGTCAATTATTATCTTTACGAGAAAGTAGATAATAAAGATTAAACGTAAACGGGATAATTGTTTCATTGTAATTTCTCCTTGCAACGATTTATGTTTGTTAACCTTTCGATCCTAACTCTCCGATGATTCTTGATATCAGGAATCCATAAAGTTTCGGCTATCGTTTGGCGTAACCACGCAGCCCGTCCCGCCACTCCAAACAAATCCATTCCATCGTGGCGGGGCGGGATTGAGCGACCACTACCATTTTTTTCCTGAGCTTCAACTGAGCTATATCAACAACGGGAGCGTCGGTGTTTTGCTTGGTAACTGCAGTTGCCCGTTCATTGCAGCAAGATGAGCTTCCTTGCTCGCACACTCGATCCAGCCTGCAGGCAATAGAAATAGACGCCGTTGGATATGTCTTGAGCACCCCACGTAACAGAGTGGGTGCCAGGTTGAAATATTTCGTTTGCGAGAGTTGCGATTTCTTTGCCGGACAGATCGAAAATCTTAAGAGACACAGAACTTCCGATTGGCAGGTTGAATGTAATATGAGTTGTGGCATTGAACGGATTGGGATAATTCTGACTCAGATGGAAATCTGACGGGAGCTCAACTAGGCGGGTTTGGTCTATCGCCACAACGCCGCCTGTTGTAGTGCGAAGGATCGTACCAGACGAGCCAACGACCGTTCCTGTGTTGCCATCCGTGAAAGAAACACCGAAGAGTGATTCAATCGTACCACTTGATTGTGATACCCAGGTTGCTCCACCATCCGTCGTTCGAAGAATGGTGCCGAAATCTCCAACGGCAGTCCCAGTGTCAACACTGGTGAACGATACGCCCCAGAGAGGAACCCAAGTCCCGCTCGATTGCTGTACCCAACTTATGCCACCATCTGTTGTCCGGAGAATTGTACCTGAGTCTCCTACTGCGGTTCCGGTTGTAAGATTGGAAAGGGAAATGGCGAAAAGAGTCTTGGTTGTTCCACTCGTCTGAGTGAGTCAATCAGTGCCACCATTCGTCGTACGATAGACTCTGCCGCCAGAACCAACTATGATTCCCGAGTTTGGATTCGTGAGGTGAACACGTCGAAGATCTCCCGTTCCCCCGGACTGCTGAATCCAGGTCGCGCCACCATTTGTAGTGCGAATGATTGTCCCGAACGAGCCAACCGCGGTTCCAATGTTTGAGTTTATGAAGAAAACACTTCTGAGGGGCTCAAATACTCCGCTTGCTTGCAATGTCCAGCTTGCGCCGCCGTTAGTAGTACCGCGGATTGTGCCGCTGGCACCAACCGCTGTTTCCGTGTCGGTCCCGACAAAGGAAACACCTTCGAGAGTATTCCCTGTTGCACTTCCCTGCGAAAACCAAGTTGTACCGCCATTAGTTGTGCGAAGGATCGTGCCAAATCCACCCACAGCAGTGCCGGTGTGTGCATCTACAAAACATACGTCCAAAAGGAAATTAATGGTTCCGCTCTGCTGCGGAATCCAACCTGATTGTGCGAACATTATTGTTGTGGCTATAAATAGTGCCAGCAATCCAGCTATGGGCGTCATCTGACCCTCCTTTCACCTCGCCGGGCAATTGCAGTTAACGTTTACCGTAGCAACGCAGCGCCGCACTCCACGCTTTCTATAAATGAGTGCGGCGTTGAGCGAGTTCTATATGTTGTGCTGTGCGCGGGCGTGCGCGCTGACTTACCAGATGAATGAGCGTCGTTGCTACGGTTGTTAAGCGCAGTGAAAGTCCAACAGTCATACTGCAATACAATATCGAGCTTTGACGTTGTGAATGTGGGCACCGAAGTTCTCGTCATTTTCGTAGAACTTCCAGAGTTCCAAATATGACATTGGGGCAAAGTCAATTATTGGTTTGACTCTGTTCTTGAAATCTGCTATTTCATCTTCGTGCTGGCGGTAAACGTCAGAGTTGTACCAATTCGTCGGTTGCCAATACAGGTATACCAGTTTCGGCTTTGAAAAGAATTTGTTCAAAATGAATTTGTACCTCGTGTTAGCACGATTGATTAATCCGATGCTGTGCTTTAGAAGCTGAGCAACATCAAGATACATTTGGTCTTTGCAGTCTACGTAATGCTGTAATACTTCTGAAAACTCAGTAGGAAGGTACGCCAACTCCGGACGGTTCTGATACCTGTCAAGGTTTGTGTTTGGACACTTGTCTTCAAGAGTCTCAATGAACTTGCTCTCAATACCAATGACCGTGAGACTATTTTTAAGGTAGAAATCGAGATTCGGTGTGCTAATTCCTGTGGACAATTTCTTCTCAAAAGATGCTTCGGTAAAATCAGTGTTGCCCAGAAAAGAGAATTTGTCCTTCTGAAATTTGATGGGCGCAAAATTATTAACACACAAAGCTGAAGACGAATGGACAGCGTTGAACTTCATTATGCCATTGGCATCCGCTTTCAATTCACTTCCTTGTCCACCTCCCAATTCTAACTCAATTTCATTCCAGTTTGCAAACTGGTCAACGAGGTTGTCGCTGGTCGACGGTACATATCCGTTTGCGTCTGGGTTCAATCCGAGGCTTCTGCAGTGATTGATGATTGCACTCTTGACTTCATTTGTGGTCATGGTCTTCTCATTATGTGAATTGGTTTTCGCAACTTTCATTGCGCTTAACTAGTTATACACGACATATGTCGTCTATCCCGCCTATACCGGCAGATAAACGAATTATGTTGTTATTTATTATTATTAAAATTATAGTCTTTTTACAGAACTAATCGAGACAAATAATAATCACTCAACAACCCGTGATTAAAACTCTTTCAAATATAAAAGAAAAATAAATATGTGTCAAGCAAATTTTTAATATTTTCCCTGGCGTCGGTTTGTTTTACCCATCAAGGATTAGATTATATTTGTTTATATATCGCTTCACCTAGTATCATTTGACACTATTTGACCAAAACAAGTTTTTTTGTTTCCACAAAATCGGAAGTTTTCAGTGTGTAATAATACACTCCGCTTTGCATGCTCTTTGCATCGAGCAACACATCGTATTTCCCCGGCTCAATGTACTGATCGATGAGTGTTGTAATTTCTTTTCCGAGAATATCATAAACCTTTAACGTTGCATATCCCGATCTTACAATACGGAATTCTATATTCGTATATGGATTAAACGGATTCGGGTAGTTTTGTGAGAGAAAATATTCAGATGGAAATCCCGTTTGGTCAAGAATTCCCGTGGTTGTGGAGTCTGTAACGGTGGTCATCCAGACGCTCATTGTTGTTCCGTCCATCCGCATCCAGATGGGGTAGATTTTTCCGTTTGAAGCTGCGATATTCGTGTAATCGCCGAAAAATTTGCTTGATGATGGCGTAAAAGAAGATGCGCTTATGCGAAAATTTGTAAAAGTTTCGCCCCCGTTTGTCGATCTCCCGACATATACGTCTGTTGAACTCCCTGATAGGTCTCGCCGATCATAAAAAATAAAATACAAATATCCGTTACTTTGATCTATAGTCATCCATGGAAAGAATTGATGTGCAATTCCTTTATCGGTATTGACACGTACTGTTTGTCCCCATGAATTTCCGCCATCTGTTGATTTTATCAGGAAGACATCTGTATTGTTAGTTCCGTTGCGCTGATCTGACCACATGATATAAACTGTTCCGCGATATGGCGAATTGCTGATATCGCATGCTGTTACAGGCATTCCGTTGCAGCGGTAAATTCCCGGAACCGCAAAATCCCACCCTCCTGGCTGTGAAGTTACAAAAATATCCGTTCCCCATGTTACACCCCCGTTGGTTGATTTGTCCAACATTATTCCGAGTGGACCTGACCAAGACGTGTACACTTCACCGTTCGGACCGACTGCAGGGACGGCTCCTTCAACAGTCTCGTCGCTGTCGATACAATTACCACCTTTGTCACTTATACGGACGGTCGTTGACCAGTTTGTACCATTGTCAGTTGAACGTGAAAAAAGAATTCGCGTGCTGTCAGCAGTATTTGTACTTCCGTATACATCGAATTCTGTCCATGACATATAAATATTGTTCCTGTACTGAGAGTTGGTCATATCGACAGCCATCCATTCTTTATCCTGATCTTTGATGCCGTTCAGACCGACACCGACTCCGTCACTCCAACTAACTCCACCGTTGGTAGATTTTTGTACGACGATTCTATCGAGCCATGAACCTGAAGTCGGATTTGAGAGGTGGGAATAATATAAATTCCCGAACCCATCGAATACAAGGCAGGGATCTCCCCAAACTCCTAATGTTGAAGTAAGAGTTGATTGTGTCCAGTTCAGACCGCCATTTGTAGAATTGTAGAAAAAATTTAAGTTTGCACCTCCAACAAGATGAAGAGGATTAGTCGGGTTGATTGCTATTGCAACTTCATTCGGCGAAGTACTCGAAATATTGCTGACGCGTATATTCTGATATTGAGCATTTAATGAGAGGGAGAAAATTATTGCCAGTGTTGATATATAAATTATTTTTTTCATTTTGTTCTCTTTTTATTTCATTAAAATCATCTTTTTAACATCCGTAAATCCGCCCGATGAAATCTTATATATATAAACTCCGCTCGGCAAGTTCGACGCATCCCACGATACATCATAATAACCAGCTGGTTTGTAATTATCGACAAGCGTGGCTACTTCACGACCGAGAACATCAAACACTTTTAATGTTACATAATTGTATCCGTTAGCTAACGGAGGCAATTGAAAATTGACAATTGTCAATGGATTAAACGGATTCGGATAATTTTGCCCTAAGTTGTAAGACGTCGGAAGAGTTTGATCACCGGAAACGCTTGAGAGGATAATGGTAAATTTTCTTGATTCACTGAATATTCCCCAACCTCCGGCATTATTAGCCTTTACTTTCCACCAGTAGGGCTGATTGTATATCAGATTGCT
>CAYTID010000090.1:0-9128 GCA_964437735.1 uncultured Ignavibacteriaceae bacterium
GGCTTGGTTTTGTTGTCCGATTTGAGAATCGGACGCTACGCTTTATGTTTGTAGAATCCGTTCCTTAAGAACGGATGGCTTGGTTTTGTTGTCCGGTTTGAGAACCCGACACTGCGCTGCTTGTTTGTAGAATCCGTTCCTTAAGAACGGATGGCTTGGTTTTGTTGTCCGATTTGAGAATCGGACGCTACGCTTTATGTTTGTAGAATCCGTTCCTTAAGAACGGATGGCTTGGTTTTGTTGTCCGATTTGAGAATCGGACTCTACACCGATTGGTTGTAGAATCCGTTCTTCAAGAACGGATGGTTTGGTTTTGTTGTCCGATTTACGAATCGGACGCTACCCGTTTGTTTTTAGAATCCGTTTCTTAAGAACGGATGGCTTTCTCAGTTTGCAAATATTTTGGATTTAGATTAGATTTTTAGCATTAACAATTATTTTTGATTAAGCAACTAATATGAGCACACTTTATCTTGGCGAGTGTTGGATCGGTCTCAGGGTGAATGTACCCGACGAGTGCATTGACCTGGTTTACATTGATACGCCTTTTAACAGTAAACGCGATTACTATATTTTCAATGAATAATTTCCCCACACTTACATTCTATGAAGGAATGCTTCAACTCAGAGGAGAAGCTGATAAAGGATTAATATCTAAATTCTTTAAAAAGCATCCGCTTAATTATTTCATCTCCCCCGCATATAAATATTCTGAAGTTTTAAATTATTGCAAAGAAAACGAGATAGCAGTCGAGGACAAGACAGCACAATTTTATGAAGTCACAAATTTTATTCATAACGAGCCGCTCGACCCATTCGATTTCCAAATAAAAGCAATCGAAGCTTGGGAAAAAGCAGATAAGCGAGGTATGGTTGTATTACCTACAGGCGCCGGGAAAAGTTTTATGACACGTTTGTTAATCGCTCGTTTGGCAATCGAAGATGCTAAGTGTTCTGTTTTGGTTGTAGTTCCGACGCGTGTTTTAGTTTATCAATGGTATGAACAATTGCGAACAGCATTTGAGCAGGATATCGGAATTATCGGCGATGACATTATTAATCCAAAGCCAATCACCGTTACAACTTATAAAAGCGCACAGATTTATATGGCAAATCTTGGTAACCGATGGAAACTTGTTGTGTACGACGAGATTCATAAAAAATTGTCTGAAGGTAAATCAGCTAATGCGGCGAGGTTCTGCATTTCACCGTATCGCCTTGCGCTAACAGCAACTCCGGTAAGCAGTGCGCTTAATTTACTGAGTGAGTTAATCGGTCCAAAAGTTTACGAAAAAGCTACTGATGACTTGATTGAAAATGAAATCTTGTCTGTGTATCAAAGAATCCCAGTTCGTTTAAAACCGACAAATGAAGAAGTTGCAACTTATTTCGATATTCGTAAGCCGATCGAGAAAGTATGGTATCGTGCAAAAGCTGAACATAGAATCCAAAACAGTAGTTGGCTTGTTCGTGAGCGACTGTATTATCCTGACGATGTCGACCTCGCACAACGATCACTATTACGAGCGTACAGATATTGGCAATCGATTCCGAGCCGGTTTGCCCGCTTAGAAGAGATTTTGCAGAAACATCAAAACGACAGAATTTTGATTTTCACAGAAAGCCGTTGCGCCGCTTACGAAATTTCAAAACGTTTCTTGATACCGGCGGTTACTGCGGATATAGAATCTGATGAACGGGTATTTTATCTTGATGCCTTTACGAAAGGTAAATGCAAGGCGCTTGTTACCGCAAAAGCGTTGGAAGAAGGAATCGATCTACCCGAAGCGAATGTAGCGGTAATTATAGCAGGAAGAAAAAGCAGTAAAGTGGAAACTATAAGTTATATACAACGGCGCGGACGAGTGTTACGTAAGCGGAAAGGTAAGCAAGCATTGGTTTACGAAATTTCCTTTGCGCTTCCGACTACAAAACATTAAATAACTTAAATTTTTGTGAAACGAAAAAACCTAAAATGGATATTAGATCCGAACGATCAACAGTTATGCAGAGAAGTCGGTAAAATTTTCAGAGAGCTGAATGATTGTGTCGGTAAACCCCTTCGGGAAGTTACTGAAAAGATTGAAGAAGCTAATATTTCGGAGGCAACGGAATCTGTCCGAAAATTGCGTCGTGAAATTGCTGAATATATATCCGAAAGCTTCGAAAATGAGTTGCCTGATAACTTATCACCAGCAGATATTCGTAAATATGTTTTCTCATCTGTATGGGATAAAGGACATGGTTTTATTACATCCGATGGTGGATTGTTTATGCCAACTTCTGATGAAATATTCTGCAATGCCGAAAAATATTTCAATCTTCAACCAAAAATTGTCGATAAATATTTTTTTGGCGATATTCCTGAAGAAAAATTGCTAAAGATAAAACCGGATTTAATTAAGACTGAACCGGGCGTTATAATAAAGGCGCTCAATAACCGGCGGTTGAAGTGGAAGTTAAGAAAATCCATCGCATTAAAATTAACGATTCCGGTTTTTATTGAAAAGAATTCACCATATACAAGAATCATATGGTCGCTCAAGAAATGCCATTTAATGTATGATGCTGTTCAAATTGGTAACGATTTAGTCTTCAATGTTACAGGTCCTTATGGATTGTTTATGCACACTACAATTTACGGGAACCGGTTAGCACAATTGATTGAGATGCTGGTTCAAAATATTTTGTGCAAATGGAAAGTTCAGGTTGATATTCTAAACTCAAAGTATGCTAATGCCAAAAGTGAGAATATCGAAACGCTTATACTCGACAATTCTATGAGTGATTTATTCGCATGTCAAGGAGATGTTACCGATGAGTTTAAGTCTTCCGACGAAGAAGCATTCATGCGTTACATAACAAAATACAGTTCTGAACTGGATGCAAGTTACGAGGGGACAATCATCCCACTCAAAACGGATGCTGGAAAGAGTGTTGGTTTTTTAATTCCTGATTTTGTAATAGTAAATCGGAACAATTCTGAAAAATATTTCATTGAAATTGTCGGTTATTGGCGTGAAGAATATTTGCAGAAGAAAATAGAACGTATTAAATTACTCAAAGATAAAAAAATGATTTTGATAGTTAATCGAAATCTAAATTTGAGTATTTCCAAAGGGAATGAAAATTTATCCACATTAAATTTAGCACAAATGTATCTTTATTCGAACCGCAGTGAATTAAAAACAGTGACAAAAAAGATTGTTGAAATGCTTGACGGATGAATTTATGATATTTAATTTACAATTATTGACATTTTTCAATTATTTTTATATATTCAGACTAAATAGTCCTATTATAACTACTGAATTTTAAACAAATTATAGGAGCATATATGAAAAAAATACTACTATGTTTATCGCTGTTTCTATCAATTACTGCCGTTAAAGCGCAGGATATTAAATGGGATGGAGAAATCAGACTCAGAAGTGAACTCGACGGAAGGGATTTCAAAAATTCAACCGCGCCCAATTATTATGCTTTATCAAGAATACGTTTAGGTATGGAAGCCAAACTTGTAGATGATGTTCAAATTTATATTCAAATACAAGATTCAAGAGTATTTGGCGAAGAGGTTGATGCTTCCGGAAAATTTAATACAATCAATAATATGAAAAATATCGACCTCCACCAGGGTTACATAAAAATTGATAAGTTTTTATATGAAGAATTAAGTGTAAAAGTGGGTCGGCAGAAATTAGCTTATGCGAATGAAAGAATGATTGGACCGGGTAACTGGGGAAATATAGGTAGAGCGTTTGATGGTGGTTTGATCAGATATGAAATACCAAATCACAAATTTGATATATTTGTAATGAATACCGGCGAAACAAATCCGGTTCCGACAACCGTAACACCAACTTCAGTGAGATTTAACAGGGACGCCGGACAACTGTTTTCCGGATTATATTATTCTGTGAATTGTTTGAATATGCATCAGTTTGACTTATATGGATTACATCAACTGGACAGGGGTGTAACAGTTCCGGGTTATAATGATTTATCAAGATTTACAACTGGATTTTTTGGAAAAGGAAAACTGTCTGAACAAATATTTTATGAAGGGGATCTGGCAATACAGACAGGCTCGAAAGCAGGAACTGATATTTTCGCAACATTGATTGCGCTAACTGCCGGATATAAATTCGATGATTCGCCCCTCTCATTATTGTCATTATCTTTTGAAAGGCTATCCGGGACTCCGGCGAATGATTCAAAAATTAAATCCTTTGAACAACCTTACCCTACAGGTCATAAATATTATGGATTTATGGATTACTTCACAAATATACCGCAGCAAGCCTACAACAGAGGACTTGTTGATATTTATGCAAAGGGAATTTTTTCTCCCTATAAGAATCTGACGGTAAGCGCAACCTTGCATAATTTTACTTTAGCAGAAGATTTGGCAGGGGAGAATAGTCTGGGACAAGAAATCGACTTAGTGGCGAATTGGAGATACAAGAAATATTTGAATTTTGAGTGCGGCGGTTCACTATTCTTTCCCGGAAAAATATTTCAAGCCCAGTACGGATATGATGTAGCTCAATGGGCATATTTATCAGTAATAGTAAATTTCTAAAACTGAGAAAGGAATTATATTATGGAAATTAAAAAAAGATATTATGCCTTGATGCTTGTAAGTGTAATACTCACGATAGCAATCATTGGCTTATTGGTAAATATATTTGAGCATAAGCAAGAGGGACGAATTACCTATTTGCAGCTCAAAGAAATACCTGAGGGTGAACCTGACCCGGCGGTTTGGCGTGATAATTTTCCAAGAGAATACGATTCCTATATAAAAACTATGAAAACAAGCGAACTGGAAGATTATAGTAAGTATGGTCGATATGGTGGATCGGAATCATTTCAAAAATTGGATTTACACCCCGATTATAAAAGACTTTTTGCCGGTTACGGATTCGGAATTGATTACAGAGAAGATCGCGGACACATGAATGCTTTTCAAGATATGATTTCTTCGAAAAGATTGGGAGATAATAAACCGGGAACTTGTATGTCGTGTAAAAGTCCTCAAGTACCGAAGCTGATTGATTCTATTGGTGCGGAAGCGTTTTATAAAATTCCCGTAAAAGATTTAGTGGAGAAACACGGATTCAAGCATTCAGTATCCTGTGCTGATTGCCATGATGCTAATACGATGGATTTAAAAATTACACGTATCGCTTTTAAAGAAGCAATGCAGCGTCGGGGAATTGATTTGTCGAAGTCCGATCGGCAGCAGATGCGTACCTATGTTTGCGCTCAATGTCATGTCGAATATTACTTTAAAGGAGAGGGAAAATATTTAACATTTCCATGGGACAAAGGATTAAACATCGACAGCATCGATTCATACTATTCCGATGTTGCTTTTACCGATTGGAAACATGCTGAAACTAATTCTTCGATGATAAAAATTCAGCATCCTGAATTTGAATTATGGTCGACAAGTATCCACGCACGTTCGAATGTTGCTTGTGCCGATTGTCATATGCCGTATAAACGCGAAGGTGCAATAAAGATAACAGACCATTGGATCAGAACTCCATTGGAAAATATTTCGAGTACATGTCTGAATTGTCATCGTGAAAGCGAATCAGAGATGAAGAGCCGTGTGTTGGATATCCAAGATAAAACATATCAATCTATGCAGAAGTCCGAAGAGGCAATTCTCGCTGCAATCGATGCTATTAAAATCGCAATGAAATCGGGGGTGAGCGAGAAGGATTTAGAAGAAGCCCGGATGCTGCACCGGAAAGCTCAGATGCGATGGGATTTTATCAGTGCTGAAAATAGTATGGGTTTCCATAGCCCGCAAGAGTCAGCGCGGATTTTGGCTGATGCGCGCGACCTTGCACGTCAGGCAGAATTATCGGCATTTAAAACTTTTACAAAAGTTACACTTAAATGAATAATCTGAGAAAATATATTTTGCCATTTCTGTTTGTTACGATCGGAATATTTATTGGCGCCAGTATCTATACATTTATTTACGCAAAGGGGTATTCATATATGTCTGACGATCCAAGAGCCTGCGTCAATTGTCATGTTATGCGGGATAATTATTCATCATGGATCGTAGCAAGCCACAAAGATATCGCATGTAATGGTTGTCATACTCCTGATAACATTTTCAAAAAATATTTAGTGAAAGCAGAAAACGGCTTTAATCATTCTTGGGCATTTACATTCGGTCCACCGGAAGTTATTCAAATTAAAACACGAAGCACAAATGTGGTGGAAGAAAATTGTATCCGTTGTCATAAAGAAACATTATCGTCAGTTTTTATTCAAACACATAAAAACAGGCAAATGTGTTTTACATGCCATCAAAGAGTTGGACATAGTTATTAAGATTATATGAGTTTAATATTTAGCCGCCAATGTGAATATGCTATCCAAGCTTTGATTTATTTAGCCAAGAAACCTGCTGGACAATGGACTTCGATAAAAGAGATAGCAGAACAATTAAAAATACCGAAACATTTTCTCGGTAAAATCATGCAGTCGTTATCAACGAAAGAAATGCTGAATTCGCAAAAGGGTTTGTTTGGCGGATTTAGTTTGGCAAAATCGTCTGAAGAAATTTCCCTTTTTGATATCATTGAAGCTATTGACGGCGATAGCTATAGAAAAAATTGTCTAATGGGTTTTCCTGATTGTTCAAAAGATAATCCCTGTCCGCTACACGAAAAATGGAAAATTCTGAGAGAGAGTATAGAAAATTTATTGTTGAAAAGGAACCTGAGCGATCTGGCTGATGATATCAGTAAACCCGGATATAAAGTGAAATAATTTTTTTTAATTGATAATAAGACAATTATATCTGATTAATTTTATCCATAATAATATTAAGATGACTTTCAAAGAAAAAATAATAAATGATAAATCTGAATTTATTGCCGACCCGCAAGGAGATAAAATTGTTAAAGATAGGGAAGGAAGAGCGATAAAAAAGATTCCGGTTGATTTAAGAAAACCAAGATTGCGATTTAAAGAAGAGAAAAATCTTATAAAACGCTTTCTTTGGCGATTAAAAGAAGATTCACAATTTTTCAGGTTAACAATTCAGGTTACTTTTGCCTTACTCGTTATCTGGATAGGAATCGAATTTTATCTGTTTATTAGATGGGGCGAAAGCGGAGGAATGATCGGATCTTCGTACAGACCACCCGGTGTAGAAGGATTTCTACCGATCAGCGCATTAATAAGTCTGAAATACTGGATTCAAACCGGAATTATTAATCCGATTCATCCTTCAGGATTATTCATTTTAATCGCGGTACTGCTTGGCGGCTGGTTATTGAGGAAAAGTTTTTGCAGCTGGCTTTGTCCGATCGGAACAATTAGCGAGAGTCTATGGATCCTAGGTAAAAATATTTTTAAAAGAAATCTAGTTGTTCCGAAGTTTCTCGATTATCCTCTGCGTTCTTTAAAGTATTTGCTGCTTTTTTTCTTTGTCTGGGCAATATTCGCAACGATGGACGTCCAATCTCTAAAAACTTTTATCTACAGTCCCTACAATAAAGTTGCCGATATCAAAATGTTTTATTTCTTTGCAAATATTTCTCAGTTTGCGTTGTGGACTATAATAATTTTGATACTTATTTCTGTTGTAATAAAGAATTTCTGGTGCCGTTACCTGTGTCCTTACGGCGCATTACTCGGAATATTTGGATGGTTAAGTCCGGTTAAAATAAAACGTAATGAAAAAAACTGCATCGATTGCGATCGCTGTACCAAAGCATGTCCATCGCTTATAAAGGTGCATAAAGCAAAAACTGTCTGGAGTGATGAATGTACAAGCTGTCTTGAGTGTGTTCATGTTTGTCCCGTAAAAAATACATTGGAACTTAAAACGCACATCGTCAATAAAGTTGTTCCCAATTGGATTTTTGCAACTTTGATAATCGGAATATTTATCGGTGTAACAGGTTTAGCGATGTTGACCGGTAACTGGCAGAATAAAATATCAAAAGAAGAATATATACACCGTTTTCAGGAAATTGATTCACCATTGTATCAGCACAATCAAGGACAAGTCCCTGAATACGGACCGAATGATTGAAAGTATTTAAAGATTTAAAGATTTTAAAGATTGAAAAGATATGTTTTGAAAACTTTAGATAAAAATAATTATTGAAAATTAGAAATAAACTAACCACAAATTACGAAGAACAAATATGATCAAACGAAAAATTATAAAAATAGATGAAAGTAAATGCGACGGTTGCGCATTATGTATTCCGTCATGTCCCGAGGGTGCGCTTCAAATTATCGGCGGAAAAGTCAAACTCGTTAAGGAAAGTTTTTGCGACGGCCTTGGAGCGTGTCTTGGGGATTGCCCGCAGAACGCCCTCACCGTTGTTGAAGCATTGGTTGATGAATACGATGGAGAAGGTGTCATAGAACATATTAAAACAAATACTCCCGAAAAGCTTGAAGCACATCTTCGACACCTGAACGAGCATTCAGATGAATTACAGACACACGGGCATAATAATTTTACCGGCGGATGTCCGTCGGCACGAGTCGCTCATTGGGATTCGGTTCCGGTGCCTGTTAATATTCGCACGGAGTCTCATCTTTGTCAATGGCCAATTCAGTTACATCTTGTGCCACCGCATGCACAATATTTCATGAATTCTGATTTAGTTCTTGCTGCGGACTGTGTACCGTTCGCTTATGCGAATTTTCATTCGGATTTTCTTAACGGGCACACCGTAGCAATTGCCTGTCCGAAGCTTGACGATACATCGCCGTATCATAAAAAATTGCAGGATATTATAACCTATTCAAATATAAAAAGTCTGAAAGTTATAATAATGGAGGTTCCCTGCTGTTCGGGTTTATTTAAAATGGCTAAAGAAGTTTTACAAAATACAAGCAGAACAATTCCACTTGAGTTGATTGTTATTGGTATTAAAGGAAATGTTTTAAGAAGACAAAACTTTTACACTGAAATAGAAAGCTAATTGAAACATGCAGATAACAAATACGAAAATCTCATCAATAATTATTTTTGCAAATTATGATTATAATTTGTATATTTAAACCGAAAAATTTGGGGTCGTAGTTCAACTGGTCAGAGCGCCGCCCTGTCACGGCGGAAGTTGCGA
>CAYTID010000091.1:0-9029 GCA_964437735.1 uncultured Ignavibacteriaceae bacterium
ATGAAAAATATCGAGGGGTTGTTATTCCAAACTTGAAAAAGTGTTGAATTTTTCAATACTTCGTTCATATAAATTGATGAAAAAAGAATAGTGGAAAATACATCTTTTTTTAATTCATCTGCGTATAACTGTCTCGAAAATATAATGAACCATCAGAGAATTTGGTTTCTCTAAATTTTAAATTCCGCAGCAATATTTTTTAAAACAATATATTTTGATATTAATAAATTTATATTTATATTTTTACCGCAAATAACAGTACACCGTTTTTGGCCTTAAATGGGTGGGAAACCACTTTTATAGTTTACTCGTGAATCTTCGATTCACTTTATCCACTTAAGAGTAGCACCAAATGTAAGAGCATATTTATCGGCGTACAACAGTCTCGGAACATCGAGATAACATTATTAACAAGAAAGGGTAACACCATGGAAAAAGGCACCGTTAAATGGTTCAACGGAGTCAAAGGCTATGGCTTTATTACACGTACAAGCGGAGAAGATGTATTCGTACATTTCAACGCAATCGTCGGTGATGGGTTCAAAAAACTCAACGAAGGTGATAAAGTGGAATTCGAAGTCGAGCGCGGTCCGAAAGGATACCAGGCTGTAAACGTAACAAAAATATAATTTGTTACTATTTTTATTAAAACGACTTACGAGTTATTGACAAAAACCCTGCTCTCTCAAAGCAGGGTTTTTCTTTTATACTCATTAATGTTAAAATTTTATATCCATCTGAAAGCCAAACCTGCTATCATAATTACCCGGAAGTTCATCCCAGCCCGAACTGATTTTCTTGACATCCTCCCTGACCAGATAAGAATACTTGACAGATACTTTCACCGATTTAATTATCATATAATTTATCATGCAATACCACTTAATGCCGCGTCCATAAAGTGGCGGAACACTCAGAATTCCGGGCAAATCATTTTCATACTGGTAAATTGCGGAGAAATACGAATCTGTCGTGAAATAATTTATACGAAAGTAAACCGACAAATTTTCTGAATTCCTAAACTGAATATCCTGATACAACATCATCCCTCTTTCCCGATTTTTAACAATTTCATTTTGGAGATTCAAATATTCAAACCTCGAACGCATCTTAAAATATTCAGATAATTTATAATCAACGGTTAATCTGATATTTCTTTTTAAGCGTGAACCGACTACGCTTACCTCACGATTTATATTATCTAATATTTTTTCTTTGACATCTGTTATTTTATTCCGATACCTTATCGATAAAAATACTTTCTTACTCAACTTGTATTCACTTTGGAGAAAATATTCACTTCCTCCTCTTGGAAATATTATCGAAGTTTTTTCAGGAAATTTAAATTGGTCAAAATATCCAGTTAATGTTAATCCTTTTAGAGGTTTAAATTCAAGCCCTGTATAAAAACCCTCTTCATTTTCCCCGCCGTACGATTCTCCGAATGGATTTGAATACCTTTTAAAATTATTGCTTGGATAATGACGGTACAGCATTATCAACTTTAACATTTTGTCGGGGAAAATATATATTCCTCCTAATCCGCTGTATTTTTTTGAGGGATTTAAAGATATTTCACCAAAAGTATTCAATATCTTAAATTTTAAAAAATAATCGAACCCGAAAACCGAATATATATCTTCATAAAATCCTTTCTTTTTATCCATCACCAAAGGCTTTGAATATTTTGAATATAATAATGTCAAACCGAGTTTAACTATTTTATGATCGTCATATAAAGCCCTTCCACCTGCAATCATTTCATTGACCTTGTTTAGTTTTGAAATTTCTGATTCTGTCCGGTAATATCCTACAGTATAGATAGAAGTAATTTGATTTGAATCATTGA
The DNA here is from genome assembly GCA_964437735.1 of uncultured Ignavibacteriaceae bacterium. GTDB lineage: Bacteria > Bacteroidota > Ignavibacteria > UBA10030 > BY39 > CAYTID01. The sequence goes on from CAYTID010000091.1 coordinate 1,850, forward strand.
TTGAAGCGCTTAATCTTTTATTCGAGAAAAATAAAGTTACGTCAACATTTCTTACGTTCATGTTAACTCCAACACCTCTAAGATACCCATTTTCATCAGATGATAAGTGGGGCTTTAGTCCTTTTCCATCACGCAATGTACCCGCCAATATATTTGCTCCTTTTTGAAAATCATATCCGCGCCATAAAACCAATCCCTGCCCCGCTTCGATGTAAAAATCTCCGGCAATAATCGAAGTTATAAAGCCAATATCCCTTATCTGAATAAAACCGTTTGTAAAATCGCTCAAATACCTCTCGCCGGCATCTTTTTCAAATAGTATACCTCCTGAATATTTTTCTCCCTGATTCGCTTTTATTCGCTGATAAGATTTTATCGGAGTTCCTAAATATTTTCCGGTTTTATAACCTTTTGCTATTTGTAATTTCTTACTTAGTCGTGATCGAATTGATACCGAAGGAAAATTCCAAAATTTCTTTGATGCTTCTACTAATTTTTCATTTTCAAATATATCAAGCATATCTGTATCATCTTCTTCAGCTAATTGTTCAAACAAATATTCATAATTCATATCTGCAGAATCCTCATAAGCCAGAGAATCGAGGCCACTTTGTGAAAATAGCTCAATTGAAAAAAATATATACAGCAATAAGTAGAGAATAGATTTCATTTATCCCCCCCTCCACCCCAAATAATTTTTAACGTTCCGCTGTGTGTTATACCTAATTCACGGTGATTATAAAAAGCATAATCGATTTGGAAAAATGAATATTTCAAACCCAAACCGCCCGAGAATGTTGCCGGATAGTCAGAAATCCCGGCACGGAATGAAACAACATCGAGATTATATTCAACTCCAAATTTACCTGAACCGGTGTACCGCACTTCTTTATGATAATCTGCAGACAAAATAAAATTATGAACAACAACATATGAAATACCTGTCATAATTATAAGCGGCATTTTTTCCCTATTTTTCCCTATGGTAGGTGAATTAATATTTTTAATAACGATACCATAATGAATTTTATTTAACAATGGAATGATTGCGCCCGCATCAATCCCCAGAGTAGCATCACTTCCATAATTACGAATCGAAACCGTGTGATAATTTAAATTCCCACCAAGATATACGCCATAAATATCAGTGGCATACGATAAAGTAGCAGAGATTTCATTGTATAAAAAGAATCCATACTTTCTTACACCTGCTCCAAAATTTCCGATGCTTGTTTGATAATTCCCCGCAGCAACTGCATCGGATATTTCTTTAAGATTAAATTTCTGAGGTGAATAATAAAAAGCGATTTCATTTTGTTTCACCCTTCCTAAACCTGCCGGATTAAAGTAAATCGACCAACAATCGTCAGCCAATCCGACAAATGCATACCCAAGGGCTTTGGGTCTGGCTCCAGCCTCAAATTGTCCAAAAGCGCAAAAAATATCAGCATTCAAACAAATTATAAACAGTGTCAAAAAACCAATTTTTTTGTTTAACCCGTTCATATTCCCTCCCCCCATATATTTAATAATAATTCTTGAATGGTTTAATTAAAATATTTATATTGATAACAACAACAGAAAGCGGCAAATGAAAAATATCCTTTATCTCATTTCGATAATATTTTTTAGTTCTACAATTACAAGTGGACAGGAGATTGATTGTAAAGTTAATATTAACTCCGAAAACCTCACTGCTGAAGCTCGTGAAAATCTCTCTGACTTTGGAAGAAAGCTGGAAGAGTATATAAACAATTTTATATGGACAAAAGATGATTTCGCGGGGGAAAAAATTCGTTGTACTTTTGACATTTTTTTTCAGGGATCGCCTGCTGAAAACAGGTATATTGCTCAGGTTTTTATCGGTAGCCAGAGACCTATTTATAAAAACGAAAAAAATACGGGTATCATGCGGATATTCGATGACAAGTGGGAATTTTCTTATTTTCGGAATCAACCATTCTATCACAACAACCTCCAGTTTGAACCATTAACAAGTTTTATTGATTTCTACATAAAAATTATCTTAGGCTTTGATTACGATTCTTATAAAGAATTAGACGGGACAAAGTTTTTTCAACACGCATTCGACATCGCAAACAAAGCACGCTCGGGAGGCGGGGCATCGGCGGGATGGGATATTAAATCATCAGGCACATACAGCCGTTACCAATTCATTGATGAGATTGTTAATCCAAAATATAAAGTTATTCGGGAGGCGATATTTTTATACCATTTTCGCGGACTTGATTTGTTATCGAAAAACCAAAACAAAGCGCTCGATAATGTTTTGAAATCCATAGAAAGTATAGCAAATTTCCAAAAGAAAATCAACGAAAAGAGTTTGTTAATAAAAACTTTTTTCGACACAAAATATCTTGAACTATGCGAATTGTTTTTGGATTCGACCGACCCTGATATTTATTACAAACTAAGCCAGTACGACCCGTCGCACCAAAAAAATTACGACGAATACAAATTAAAAAGAAGATAATGCTCAATTAATCGATTCGCTTAATATCGAAAACCCGTTCGTCGTTTTGTAAATTATAGACCTTATCCAAACCTCCAATCACTTTACCAAAAACCGTATATCGTCCATCCAGATGCGGTTGAGGTGACTGAGTTATAAAAAACTGTGAGCCTTCCGTATCCTTTCCGGAACTTGCCATACCCAGATATCCTGTATCAAAGCTGATCTGTGAAAATTCCGACCGAATCGAATAACCTGGTCCGCCCCAACCCGTAGCATCGGGGTCTCCCCCTTGTATTACAAAGTTTGGAACTATTCGATGAAAAACTGTTCCGCGGTAAAAACCTTTTTCCGCTAACCTTAAAAAGCTCAATACGGTAAACGGGGCAACATCAGGATATAATTCGAGGACTATATCACCTCTGATAGTTTCGATCTTAACCTTTGGTCTGTCGGGCAATAATTTCAGATAACTAAAATCAAAATCGACGTAAACCGGCTGCATATAATTTTGAATATCCTTTGAATAATCCTTTCCGGTAATATTTAACAATGCATTTGCGGCAGATTCCGCAAGCGCTCTTTCGGATTGTTGCAGATACCGGCGTAATATATTTACCGATTTATCATCTTTTAATCTTCCCAAGGTCTGAATTATTTCATCTATCGCTTCTGTATCGTCGGGAGTCCGCAATCTCCCTAATCTGTTTAACAATACATCGGAAGTTTCAGTCCGTAGAAATATAGAATCACACAATATGGAAGCTGTAGTTGCCACGACCGCGGTATTCCGACTTTCTAAAGATTTAATCAGCAATTGATAAGTATCATCAATTATTTTTTTATCATCAGAATAATTTTTTACGATACGATTCATTCCTTCAAGCGCCGATATCACAACCATAGGATCCTGACTCTCGAAATATTTCAATATATCATTTATGGCATCTTTAGATTCTGTATATCCCAATGCCTGTACGGTCTTTGGGTGAAGCAGCTTGTTGTTGTGTTTTATATTTCGGATTAAATCGAGTGACTTTTCTTTAAAAAGTTTTGCCAGAGTTACCATTGCCTCACCCTGATATTGCCACCTGTAAGCCCTCTCATGATTTTCAACCATCCTGCGCAGCCAATCAAAAGTTTCGGTTATGATTGCATTTTTACCATCATCATCAATTTTTAAATTACCGAATGATTGTAATGCCGTTAAACCAATGTGCATATTGTCATTATAAAATGCCCGCTTAAAAACCGATACTGCTCCCGGATTATCCTTTAAATTATAATTCGATATTGCTTTGAGTGCATTAACTCTCACTCTCCAATCCGTGTCATATTCCGCCATCCTCATCAAAGGTTCAAGGCAATATCTTTCGTCCTGAAGTCTACCCAAAATTATAGCCAGATTCATCCTAACTAACGGGTCGGGATGCTTGTACAATTGCGAAATATAATTCAACTCGTATGAAATTTCTGAATAACTCTCTTTCATTGAGCTGACACGCATAAGCGCATACATGACTTTCCAGTTGAGAGGCAAATCCGGTTTTATCATTCTAGTTAAGTATTTCACAGCATCGATATGATAAATTCCTCTTATAGCAAATCGTGCAACCGACATTGACAATCCGTTTATAAAAATTCGGGGATGTACGGTTCCATATAGGATCATAAGCTGATCAAGCGCGTCATAAGTTCCGAATTTCCCCAATTCCTCAATTAACAATTCATCGACAGAAGTATAACCAAGTTTTTTCCAGATTATTTGATCTTCAAGATTTTTTCTCCCCTTTGGGCTTAATTTCAATCCTGTCTGACCGATAGCAAATGCTGCCGCTTTCTGGACTTTCAGCTCCTTGTCATCAAGTTTCCTGATTAGCAAATGCAGAACGCTTGTATCCTGAATACTCCCGAAAGCAAACACTGCCCGTTCACGTACAAGCGGATCATTGTCTGATAGAAAACTTATCAGCTTTCCGTCATGAATTGTCCTGAGATCCTGAAAGCGCATAATTAATTCCAGTTTCTGCGCTCTTCGATCAAGCTCCTCCTGAGTCTGTGAAAAACTTAAAGTTGAAATTAAAATCAAACCTAAAATTAATCTTTTCATTAACTCTCCTTTTTAAAAATATGGTCTGTTTTTGAATTTTGCTCCGATCTCTTCTTCAACAAATTTTCTGGCTCTCTCTTCATCCGTGCCGGTGAGGTCAACAATCGTCATCGTGACTTCATTGATATGTTGCACAGCTTCTTTTGCAAAATCAACCATGGCGGGAAAATACTTGCTCCCGTCAATCCGCATCATTTCACCATACTGATGAGGATTAATTGCGTTCAGACTGATTGATATTGAATCCACAAGTCCCTTAAGTTCAGGAATAATATTTTTCTTGTTGATGATATTTCCATGTCCATCAGTATTCAATCGTACCTTACCCCCATTATCCTTAATCCATTTTCCTACTTCCGTGATAATATTCAGACGTATCGTCGGCTCACCAAATCCGCAAAACACAATTTCATCATATTTTTTCGGATCACCAATTGCATTAATAATTTCCTCCGACTCCGGTTCTCTGTTTATTTTTAAATTGTATCCTTTAACAATTGCCTCCTCTTTCCTGTCGCAAAACCAACAATCAGCGTTACATCGAAGAGTTATATTGAGATAAAGTGAGTTCTTAATTTGATAGGAAAATGTCGGATCAGGATATTTTCCGATCCCGAATAATTTGTGAACACCGAAATTACTCGTCCGGCAAATATCTTCCACTGATAACTTCTGAACCTCGGCAATTTTCTCAGCAATATATTTGAGATATGCCGGTTCGTTCCTCTTCCCGCGATGTGGAACAGGTGTTAGATAAGGACTGTCGGTCTCAAGCAGGATATGTTCCGGTGAAACTTTTTCTACAACATCCAAAATATTTGATGTATGATTTTTTTTAGTTTTAAAAGTAACTGTCCCGGGTACTGAGATATAAAAACCCATTTTTATCACTTTCCATGCTAAAGCCGCATCACCCGGGAAGGAGTGAAAGACTCCCTTTGCGGCAGGATACCTGTTTTTATATATCTGACCAGCTTTTCTCCATTCAGGATAGTCCTTGAGTGCGTTTCTTACTATGTGTAATGTATCCTCTTCCGATTCCCTCATGTGAATTATTATCGAGAGATCTCTGCGTTGTGCAATCTCAATTTGTTTCCGAAAAATTTCCTTCTGAATTTCCGGAGGAGAAAAATTATAATGATAATCCAAACCAATTTCACCGATAGCAACAACTTTCGGATGCCGGCTCAGTTCTTCAATTTCTTTCAGTGATTCAGGCGTTGCCTTACTTGCATCGTGAGGATGAAATCCGACCGCCCCATAGATGAAATCATATTTTTCCGCCAATGAGATCACTTCCCTGCTCGATTCGAGGTCGGTGGCAGGATTAATAATATATTCAACCCCATCATACTGGGCGCGTTTTATTACTTCATTTAAATCGTTTTTATATTCGTTTGAATTTAAGTGTGCGTGTGTGTCTATATACATATTATAATTTTTATTGAAATATAGAAAAAGTAAAAAACTTATCAAAGATTGTTTTTTCCGAGAAATTAAATTATATTCATACAGTATTTTTGGAAAGGTGCAAGAGTGGCTTAATTGGCACGCCTGGAAAGCGTGTGTACCTGAAAGGGTACCGAGAGTTCGAATCTCTCCCTTTCCGCCATGTTTTATGTTTATGTTTTGTGGAGTGATAAACTAAATAAACGTTACATCGGGCAGACTGAAAATGTCCAACAACGCCTGATAAATCACAATAAGGGAAAAAATCAATTTACCAAATCGGGAATCCCCTGGAAATTAATTTATGTCGAAGAATTACCTGATAGAACCTCCGCTATCAAACGTGAAAGATTTCTAAAATCCGGACAAGGCAGAAAATTCCTGGACGGATTGCGTTTGTTTACACGGTCCGAGAGTTCTCAGCCGGAGGCTGATACGCCTTTGGCGTAGAATCTCTCCCTTTCCGCCAAACTTCGTCCCCAAAAAATGGGACTTCGTTTGGTATCCGGGAAAAATAAGTTAAAGTGGAGAATCAAGAAAAAATTCCGGGATATTGAACAATATGAAAAATAGTTAAGTTTTGTCTATATTTTACCAAACTACGTCCCCAGAAGATTTGTTGACTTAGTTGGATAAAATTTCATATCAATTGCCATCCGACGAAGTCAACCCTTTGTTGACGTAGTCGGATAAACTTTTATACAAATTGCCATCCGACGAAGTCAACTCTTTGTTGACGTAGTCGGACTTCGTTTGGTAGCCGGGAAAAATAAGTTAAAGTGGAGAATCAAGAAAAAATTCCGGGATATTAAGCAATATGAGAAATAATTAAGTCGGTTCTCGTTTCACCAAACTACGTCTCAACACAGACAAGAATTTATTTGGTCACAAGAAAAAGGAGGAGGAATTTACAGTTTTGGATGCCGCCGCGTTTTTCAATCTCATCCTTAACAATGCGCAATGCCTCCGGAGTGTACTCGTTGAACTTACGCTCGGTAATTTCTAGAAGCTCTTTTGAGGATAGCGTCGTAAGTCTGTCTCGCATTTCTGCTAAGCGGTCTCGCATTCTTGTTCCTTCGTTAGTGGGCGGTTTCGCATAACGTCTACAAAAACACCGCAGTGCCGCCGGAATGAAACGGAGTGGAATG
>CAYTID010000092.1:0-8848 GCA_964437735.1 uncultured Ignavibacteriaceae bacterium
AGCGCACTGCTTCAACAGCTTTCTTCATCCTACTTTCTGTGTCTTTCAATGTTTCCTTAATCATATTCAATCCTTATTTTTTTTATTTAACTGAATCGATTTCAATATTTTGGACGATCGTTCCGATATTTTCTCCTAACAAAAGCCGCTTTAAATTGCCGGGAGTATTCATATCAAAAACAATTATGGGCAATTTATTTTCACGGCATAACGTAATCGCCGTCAAATCCATAACCTTTAAATCCTTATTCAAAATATCCAAATAGGATATTGACGGAAATTTTATTGCGTTTGGATTTAATTCAGGATCGGAATCATAGACTCCCTGTACACGGGTTCCTTTTAATATCACATCTGCCTGAATTTCCACAGCTCTTAATGCGGCAGCAGTATCAGTGGTGAAATAAGGATTTCCCGTACCGGCACCAAAAATAACGACCCTACCTTTTTCAAGATGGCGAATCGCTCTGCGTCTGATAAAAGATTCAGCAATTTCTTCCATTTTTATTGCACTTAAAAGACGTGTATATACCTTCTCATGTTCCAACGCACTCTGAAGAGCTAGGGAATTTATAATAGTTGCCAGCATTCCCATTTGATCACCGGTTACTTTTTCGATTCCATCGGATGAGTTGCCGACTCCCCTGTAAATGTTTCCGCCGCCTATCACAATACCGATTTCAACACCTAATTCTTTTACATCCTTAATCTCAAGCGCGTACCGGGCAAGAATATCCGAATCGATTCCAAATTCCTTCTTTCCCATTAAGGCTTCGCCGCTTAATTTAAGTAAGATTCTTTTATACTTTGCCATTATTTATTTCCCAAATAATTTATAAAAAAAAGGTCTCAATATTTTGAGACCTTTAAATTTTTTTATTTATTTTCTTCACCTAAATGGTACCTGACAAACCGAGACAGATTTATATTGTTAGCTTCATTTAGTATATCACGGATAGTTTTTCCCGAATCTTTTATGAAAATTTGTTCTGTAAGACAAACTTCCTGAAAATATTTTTCTAATTTACCGTTTGCGATACGTTCAATGACTTGTTCCGGCTTACCTTCATTTTTTGCCTGAGTGCGGTATATTTCAAGTTCGCTTTGGATCACATTGTTCGGAACCTGATCACGGGAAACATATTGAGGATTCATTGCAGCCACTTGCATTGCAATATCCCGTCCTATCTGAGACACGTTTTCACCGGAAGATAGCTCGACCAGTACACCGATTTTATTTCCCATGTGAGTGTAGGCTGAAATACTACCGTTTTCAATATTCAAAATGTTGAACCTGCGAATTTCAATTTTTTCGCCAACCTTTGCCATCAAATCATTCAACAATGCCTTTATCGATTCGTTGGTTGGTGTTTGCATATCGATGAGTTGATCGACAGATTCAGGTTGTTTTTCTTGTATTGTATTGGCAACCGCTTCGGAAAATTTTACAAAATCATTACTTTTTGCAACAAAATCAGTTTCACAATTAATTTCAACGATAAGACCATTATTATTTTTTTCATTAACCCTTGCTACAATTACCCCTTCTTTAGCAGCTTTTTCTGCTCTCTTCTGAGCCGTAGCAGCACCTTTTTTTCTTAAAAATTCTATTGCTTTATCGAAGTCACCGGAAGTTTCTTCAAGCGCCTTTTTACAATCCATCATTCCGGCACCTGTTTTTTCCCGTAATAATTTTACATGTTCACTCGAAATTGCCATTCCTACTATTCCTTTATCATTTCATTTTGTGTTATTTCCGGATTCTGATCGCTGCCTTCATATTGCGCAGAAATTTTTTCCTTCCCTTCGACTACTGCATCTGCTATTACTTTGGAGATCAATTGGATCGATTTTATCGCATCATCATTTGCAGGAATCGGGTAATCAATATCGGTTGGATCTACGTTTGTATCTACGATAGCAAAGACGGGAATGTGCAAACGCTTAGCTTCCTGAACTGCAATCGCTTCTTTATTGATATCAACAACAAATAAAGCCCCTGGTAAGCGCGTCATATTTACTACACCTGAAAGAATTTGCTGGAGCTTATCGCGTTCACGTTCAAGTGTTAATACTTCTTTTTTTGTTATTTTATCAAACGTACCATCTGTCTCCATTTTTTCGATATTAGTCAGACGTTTTACACTTTTACGTATGGTCGTAAAATTAGTTAACATACCGCCAAGCCATCTTTCAGTGACGTAGAATTGACCGCATTTTTCAGCTTCTTCACGTATCGGAATTTTAGCTTGTTTTTTTGTACCAACAAATAATACTCGCTTCCCTTCCGATGCCAAATTTGCCATAGCATTTCCGGCTTCCTCGAGTAAAAGTTGTGTCTTTTTTAAATCGATGATATGGATGCCGTTACGTTCCATAAAAATGAAAGATTTCATTTTCGGATTCCAACGGCGGGTGAGATGCCCGAAGTGAGCACCGGCATTTAATAAATCAGTTAATTCTGCACGAGGCATAATATTTTACTCCTTAATTGTTATACTTCTACCATCATCAACTTTCGCTAAGATCCGAATTTGATATTCGGACACACTTATCGAAATCAAATGGTATGTTTGATTAAAAAAATTAACGTTTAGAAAACTGGAATCTTTTCCGAGCTTTTTTCTGACCGTACTTTTTACGTTCGACCATTCGAGGATCGCGTGTCATAAATCCGGCATCGCGTAATAATGAACGGTTCTCTTCACTCACCGCAACGAGAGCCCTTGATACACCAAGACGTATTGCTTCAGCCTGACCTGCAATACCGCCTCCTTCTACTGATGCCTGTATATCGTACTTCCCCATATTGGAAGTTACCTCAAATGGTGAAGTCACATGGTGTCTGAGAGTTTCAACCTTAAAAAATTGATCTAACGGTTTTTTATTGATGAATATTTCACCCGTTCCTGATTTCAATATAATACGTGCTACTGCAGTTTTTCGACGTCCGACAGTAATAATATTTTGCATGAAAAAATATTCTCCTATATATTCAATAACTCTGGTTTTTGAGCAGCGTGAGGATGAGTTGGTCCGGTATAGACTTTCAATTTTTTAATAATTTGTCTGCCCAACCTGGTATGCGGAATCATTCCTTTTACTGCGTGCTCTAAAACTTTTGTAGGTTTGGTTTTCATTAATTCCTTAAAAGTATCAAACCGAGCACCACCCGGATAACCGGTATAACGGAAATATTCTTTTAATTCACTCCGTTTCCCTGTAACTTTTACCTGATCAGCATTGATAATAATTACAAAATCTCCCATATCTGAATTAGGAGTAAATTCGGGTCTGTGCTTACCGCGTAAAATATGTGCTACCTGACTTGCGATTCTTCCAAGTGTCTTATCTTTGGCATCAACAAGATACCATTTTTTTTCTACATCATCTTTCGAATAAAAATGTGTAATTTTTTCGGCTAGTGCCACTATAAAATCTCCAAAAATGAATTGTTTTAAGCAATTTGTATTAAAAGCTTTTAAATTTACCAAATTTTTATGAAATTGTCAATAAAATTGTAAAATAACTGACGTTAAATTTGATTCTCAGCATGATATGATGATCGAACCAGAGGTCCCGATTCTATTCGTTTGAATCCCATATCCAGTCCGATTATCTTATACATTTGGAATTCTTCTGGTGTCACGAATCTATTGACCGGAAGATGAATTTTGGAAGGTTGTAAATATTGTCCGATAGTAAGTAGGTCACAATCAACTGTTCTTAAATCTTTCATAACTTCAACGACTTCATTGAATAATTCACCTATGCCAACCATTAAACCTGATTTTGTTACAAACCCACGCTTCTTTGATTTCTTTAATAACTCAATTGATCTATCATACTTTGCTTGAGGTCGTACACTATAGTACAGTCTTGGTATTGTTTCGATATTATGATTGAGAACATCCGGGAAAGCATCTAGAAGAATATTGAGTGAAAATTCATCCCCATTAAAGTCAGGAATTAAAACTTCGATTTTACAGTCCTGTTTTATCTCGCGGATTTTTTTGATCGTTTCTGCAAAAATTGTTGCCCCGCCGTCAAATAGATCATCCCTATTTACCGATGTAACAACTGCATACTTTATCCCCATCTTTTCAACTGCCTCAGCCACCCGCCTTGGTTCATCTCTATCCAAGTCGTTAGGTACTCCGGTTTTTACTGCACAGAACCCACACGAACGTGTGCATGTATCGCCCAATACCATAAACGTCGCAGTCCTATTATTCCAACATTCAGCTACATTCGGACATCTTGCTTCGCTGCAAACTGTATGAAGTTTATTTTTTTCTAAGATAGATTTTACATCTGAAAATATCTCACCCGAAGGCACTCTTACTTTTAACCATTCGGGCCTTTTCTTATATGAAACGTTATCTTTAATATTCATCGAACTATTTATTCTGAAACTTCAAATTCTTCCAGATATTTCACAACTCTTTCTAAAAACATTCCGCCTAGCGCCCCATCAATTATCCTGTGGTCGAATGAAAGTGTCAGATAAGAAATTGATCTTATCGCTATAGCATCATTTCTTACTACAGCTTGTTTCTTAATAGCCCCGATACCTAAAATTGCTACTTGCGGTTGGTTTATAATGGGAATACCTATAATATTGCCGAAAACACCGTAGTTTGTTACTGTAAAAGTCCCCCCTTCAATGTCTGTTGGGAGAAGTTTTTTTTCGCGCGTACGATTTGCGAGATCATTAATTGCTCTTGCTAATCCTGTAAAATTTTTTTCCTCCGCATTTTTAATTACGGGGACGAGTAATCCTTGATCGGATGCAACGGCTATTCCGAGATTAATAATCTTTTTGACAATTATTTTATTTCCTTCAATGGAACTGTTCACGAGGGGAAAATCTTTCAATGCTTTAACTACTGCGTTTGAGATAAAAGGTGTAAATGTTAATTTAAAATTTTCCTGTAATTCAAATTCCTTTTTATTTTTTTTACGATACTCAACAATCGATGTCATATCACATTCAGAGATAGCCTGAACGTGGGGAGATGTAGCGACACTGCCAATCATATGTTCTGCCATTCGTTGAATTACGTTACTCATCTGGAGAATTTCATATTTTGGGGGAGGATATTTCTGAACTAATTCACCGGCATCCAGAGATTTCAGGGAGTGTTCGACCCTCGGGGCAACTGATTTCTTCTCTGTAACTATGGGTGGAGCTTTTCTGTTATTCAGGTAGTTTAAAATATCTTTTTTACTCACCCTGCCACCAATTCCTGTCCCAGGCACATTTTCTAACTCTTGCATAGGTATCCCTTCATTTCGGGCAATATTCAAAACCAATGGAGAATAAAAACGTCCTTCACTACTCCCCTTTTGCGGAAGTTTTACAGTTTTAATATCTACATTTGATTGTTGTGGAACATCGGATGTTTGTACGCTCGGCTGAATTTTTGAAGGTGGCGATTTCTCAATCTGTTCGGTTGCAGCGACTGAAGCCTCTGTTTCAATTTCAGCAATTTTTGTTTTTACAGTTATCGTTTCTTGTTCTTCAAACAAGATACTCGTGATGATTCCCGCCGCAGGCGAAGGTATTTCTGAATCCACCTTATCCGTACTGATTTCCAGGAGTGTTTCATCTTTTTTAATAGAATCACCAACTTTTTTATGCCATTTAACAATGGTTCCTTCCGTCAAACTTTCCCCTAATTGGGGCATGATTACTTCAATTTTTGCCATTTGTCACCTCTTTCTTTATCGTAAATTTTATTTTTAATAAGCTGCAAGTTTGGTCAAGGCTTCAATTATGTTTTCAGTTTGCGGTAACATCGCATATTCCAGCATAGGAGCGTAAGGGACAGGTGAATTTTTTGCTCCGATTCGCATTATAGGTCCATCAAGATGTTCGAATGCTTCGTTCGCAACTATTGCCGCTAATTCCCCTCCAAATCCGGAAAATAAAGTATCTTCATGAACGATTAACACCTTTCCTGTTTTTCGGACTGATTTCAAAATTGTATCTTTATCTAATGGGTTGAGTGTCCGCAAATCAATTATCTCAACACTTATACCTTGTTCTTCTAATTTTCTAGCCGCTTCGATTGATCTCTGAACCAACATTCCGTAAGTTAGAATAGTAATATCATCTCCTGACATTTTTACCTTAGCAATCCCGAATGGGAGAAAATAATCGGCATCAGGTTCGGGAGATGCTGCAAAGCTTTGACGATACAATCCTTTATGTTCAAGAAATATTACAGGGTCTTCCATTCTACAAGCTGTTTTGAGCAGACCTTTCGCATCTGCGGCATTTGACGGAAATGCAACATAAAGACCCGGAATATGTGTGAAAAAATTTTCGATAGATTGACTATGATACAATCCTCCATGTATATAACCTCCAACTGCAACACGTACTACGACCGGCGCTGACCATGCATTGTTCGATCTGTAACGCATCATTGCTAATTCATTTCTTAGTTGCATGAAAGCCGGCCAGATATAATCACCGAATTGGATTTCAACTACCGGTTTCCAACCCCTCAAAGCTAAACCGATTGCAGTTCCTACAATACTTGCTTCCGCCAATTGAGAATTAAAAACTCTTTCGCTACCGAATTTTTTTGTTAATCCTTTAGTAACCGTGAAAACTCCCCCTTTATCGCCGGCGATATCTTCTCCGTAGATCACCATTTTCGGATTTCTTTCCATCTCTTCGCTTAAGGCGTGATTTATTGCATCTACCATAACTGTTCGCGCACCTTTATGATTTTCAGTTTCGATAAAATTCTCCTTCGATACTACAACATTTGGTGAATAAACAAAATCTTCAACTGTTAACGGATCGGCAACGGGTTGTTGTTCGATCCAATCGGTGAGCTCATCAACTTCTTTTTGAATTTCTTCCTTAAGCTCAGATACCTGTTTTTCAGTTAAAACATTTGCCCCGATTAAATATTTTTCAAATTTCGGAATCGGGTCACGCAATTTATCTTCTTCTAATTCATCCGGCGACCTGTATTTTCTTTGGTCATCCGACGATGAATGTGGCAGCAAGCGGATAACATCCGATTCAATTAATACAGGACCTTCGCCGTTTCGCGCTTTTGCTATTGCTTCAGTGGCTGTTTGATACACTTCAAAAAAATCTGTTCCGTCAACCATATAGCGGTTTAATCCTTTATAGCCCTCAGTGAGCGTATAAACTGAACCTGTAGCCGTCTGATCTTGAACTGGGACAGATATCGCATATTTATTATTTTGAATATGAAATATTACAGGAATTTTTTCTCTCGTTGACCAGTTTAATGCTTCCCAGAATTCTCCCTGGCTTGTTGTCCCTTCACCGGAAGAAACATAAACAACTTCATTTGTTCCTTCTTTTTTCGCTCCTATAGCAGTCCCGACTGCTTCTAAAAATTGTGTGCCGGTACAACTTGATTGTGAAGGTATGCGAAGTTTAAGATTTCCGTAATGACAAGGCATCGCCCTACCCCCTGAACTTGGACCATCTGCCCGGTGCATTGCTTCAAGCATCACTCCCTGAGGTGTTTCCCCTATTCCAAGTGCGAATGCTATATCCCTGTAATATGGATAAGCCCAATCAACACCCGATTTCAGCGCTTTGGCAACTCCGATTTGCGCCGCTTCATGTCCCGGGGCACCTATATGAAAAAATTGCTTTCCTTGCTTTAATAAAATCAATTGCTTTTCATCCAATTTCCTCGATAATATCATCAAACGTAATACTTCAATTAACTCCTCATTTGAAAGCATGTCAGACTTTTTTGAGGGGTTGTCTATATTTTTTCTTGGCATATTTTTTCCTTTTTTAAAATATTTTTTTCCATTATTTTTGAAAATTCTTTTTTGTCTTTGACAAGTACTTCTTTATTAAAGACAAGAGAAATATTTTTATAAATAATTTCATTTACTTTTTCTATTTCAATTTCGTGTCCTAAAATCTGTTTCATTGAAGTAATCCCTTTGTGAAAAATTCCGCACGGAATAATTTTGTCGAAATAACTCAAATCAGTATTTACAGTCAATGCAAAACCATGCATAGTAATCCATCTGCTGACCTTTACACCCAGAGCGGCAATTTTATTGTTATCGACCCAAACTCCGGTAAAGCCATCATCCCGGACGGAATTAATTCCAAAAGTTTGTAATGTCAATATAATGGTTTCCTCAAGATCACGTAGAAATCTATGGATATCAAGATAATAATTTTTCAGATCGAAAATGGGATAACCGACTATCTGACCTGGGCCATGATAAGTAATATCGCCGCCGCGATCTATGTTGTAAACAGGAATCCTTGTATCGTTTAATTTTTCATGATTCGATAATAAGTGGCGATCATCTCCTCCTTTGCCGATAGTATAAACACTTTCATGCTGGTTCAACAAAAGTATATCGGGAATTTTATTTTCGTATCTCATTTCAAACAATTGCTTTTGTAAATTCCAAATATCTTTATAATCGGTGATACCGAGATATGTCGCAATAATGTTTTTCATTCTATGAAAATTTATAATTTCTCGCCATTATAAATGTATCGCTTCATCATAAGCATTGGCAGCTGCTTCCATCACTGCTTCGGAAAGTGTCGGATGTGCATGAATTGTTTTTATTAACTCATGGGCTGTTGTGCCCAAAGTTTTTGCTACACCCAATTCAGCAATCATCTCAGTCGCTTCACTCCCAAGAATGTGTGCCCCTAAGAGTTCTCCGTATTTTTTATCAAATATCAATTTTACCAAACCATCTGTCTCCCCAATAGCACGTCCCTTTCCACTTGCCGTAAATGGGAATCTGCCGATTTTGATTTCATAGTCGCTTTCGAGCGCTTTTTCTTCAGTCAATCCAATGC
>CAYTID010000093.1:0-8811 GCA_964437735.1 uncultured Ignavibacteriaceae bacterium
TGATGTGGATATTCATTTACTAAATCGTTTTCCCCTGCTTCACCATTTGTTATGTATACACTCGTTATTACCGCGCCCTTTGAATATTTCAGATATGATAAGGTGCTCAGGTCTTCATAACCGGGTTTAATCGCAATACTCATTACCTTGAGGTTATTTCGTAATTCCAGCGAAGATTGATAGACATCGTCTGTAATAATTTTGGAAGCAATTTCAGAAGACGATGAGTAGATAAACAAAATAAATATAGCAAAAAGAGAATAATAATATTTTTTTAACATAAGATATTTTTTAACAGATTAATAATAAAACAAAGGCTGACCAAATTTGATCAGCCCTTGCGACATTAACATAAAAGTGTAAATGTGATATTTAGAAACCTAACTTAAGCGATATTACATTATTACCATCAAATAAATCTACTTGACGATAGGCATAGTCGATTGTAATATCCATTCCTGGACTTGCATAAACAATCCCGAATCCAAATGCAGGTCCGAATATTAAATCTGCTGTATCATCAATATCCGGGATCATTTCCATACCGGCTCTGCCAAATAATTTAAATGAGTTAAGAAAATATCCAAATTCACCCCCCAATTTATATTCGTCTAAATATAAATTGTTGTTGGTGAATGAACCGTTTACACTGTACGACATATTTTCGCCCATCATACGTGAATAAGCGACTCCGAGTTCAACGAGAGAAGGTAATTCGAAGGAAGCGGCTTCGCTTTTGTATTTTTGTTCAGGGCGTCTGCCATCACCGGAAATCGCGCTTCTTAATAATCCTGATCCGTCAAACTTCATCTGCGGACCGATATTTCGAATTGCAATACCGACTTGTAAACCGGAAATTCCGGCTAAGTTGTGATATTGAACTCCGAAATCAAATGCAACACCTGACGCTGAAACCCTGTCGATTTGTTCGGAAATAAATTTTGCCGTAAAACCTGCCGAAACAGCGTCGGTTAAGGTCTTCGAATATGATAATCCGAGTGTAAAGTATGTAGGCGAAAACAATCGTCCCGACAAACCTTCCGGATCGTCATTAGTCGTTAACGGAATATCACCGAAATTTAAAGATTTAACACTTAAGCCTACTGTACCAAAACCACCGAATTCGATCCCTACAGCTCCGTAATTAACGCCGATATCAGCGAGGTATGTCATCGTTGAAAACATCCCCTCAGCCGAATATTTCATACGGCTTAACCCGGCAGGATTCCAATGAATGGCTTCGACTCCGAAAGCATTCGAGATTGTAGCGCCACCCATTGCGAAATCACGCGCTCCGACCGGAATCAATAATTCCGTTGCAGCGGCAGTGCCTACTCTTTTGTTTTGTGCTTCGGTATTATATGTCGAACCTAACACTGCCACACAGAGTATTATGGCACATAACAAAATTCTGTTTTTCATATTTTAATCTCCTATTTATAAAAAAGATTTATTCATTTTAAATTATGTTTTTTAAAATACATCTGGTACTTCTTGTTCCTGTATTATTGCAATTTTCAGTATCTGAACCATGCCTAAATCCGGCATATCAACATGTGCAATATACATTCCGCTTGCAACCGGGAAATTATCCTGATTATTTAAATCCCAGCGTAAGAACTGTGAATTATCTTCTTTATTTATTGTTTTCACAAGATGCCCCGCCAGATTGAATATTTTTACAGTCACTTTGGATGGGGGTAATTTATTAAATGTAACAAATCGTACGAAACGATTCGTTTCTGCCGGGTTGTATGCATAGTAAGGATTCGGATATACACCAACCTTTTCAACGTCCGATTTTAATAAATCAATGCTTTTTTGGATATCGGGTGAAGTGATTAGGAATTTTACATTTTGATTCAGTATGTGATTTGCATCGATGAATATTGTATCCCTTTGTGCCCAACCATCAGGTACTGCCTGTCCTGCGGTTAAGTTAGCACGACTCCAACCAGTCATATTGTTTCTCATCCATAAAACATACATAGCATCGTGATAACCGAATGCGGCATTCGGACCTTCATCACCAAGGATACGAAACTTATATTCAGCCTGACTCATTGTAGGATCATAATTTTGTGAAAATACGAATATGAATTCCCGTCCACCGTCACTTGATGTTAAAAATACTCTGTTTAGTGGTCCGAACCTTCCGTCAACCCAACCATCAGCCACGTTATTTTCCGACATTCCCATAGCCAATTGGACAGGTGTTGTAATACCCGCTTTTGGATCATACTTGAAGACTTTAAATGGTACGACAATCGTATCGCAATAACCCCAGCTTGAAGTCGAATAAAAAGCTCTGCCGTACGGCGGATTTGCAAAACGGGCATCAGCTTTAGCAGCCTGACCATTTCTCAAATACCGATAAGCTAAGCGTTCACTTTTCGGAGATGTAGTGTCAAATACAATGTATACATTTCTCATATCAGCAACTTTGGCTTTTGAATTTCTGATACCTCCGAAAATTATATCTCCCCCTTCACCAACCCAGAATGGTCCGGTACCGCCTGTTAATGTAATACGACCGCCTGTATGGTAAACCATGCTATCCCTCAGCATTCCGGTGCGTCGTGTGTTACGAACCTCATTCGGGGGTCCTGCCATTTCCCAGAAAATACCGTCAACTATAGGATGGTTATAAATATCACCGCCTACTGCTTCTCCTAAATTCCTAAACGGTCCGTAAATCTTTGTCGGTTCAGCAAGATTTTTCAATTTCCATTGAAACTTCACGCCGCCGCTTGCGGGAACTGTATCAAAAGTAACTTCATAATCAACTCCTGTTGTCGCTTTCGGATCAACTAATTTTGGAGTTATACTACCATCGGTGAATGCGCCGGTACTTCTATAGCCGATTATATCATTATATTTTCTAGTATAACGTACACCGACCGGGGATTGCGGACGAGCTGTAATTCTGACCGGATCTGATTCTAAGAATGATGGTAAATATCCCGGTGTAGTAGCTATACTATAAGCTGTAACTGCCAGATAATATTCTTGTCCGTTATTCAATCGATCAATATCTAATACATAATCCCGATTTAAACTAAAATGACGAACGATACCACTGTTAGAACCGTATTGTACAGGTAATAATAGAATTTGACCCGATTTCTGATCGAATTGTTCATCTAAAACTACTGTTGGGTCTGTTGGTAAATCATATGTTGCAATTCTAACACCTTCAGATAAATCTGAAGAGCTTCGCGGTAACTGATATACGTTATATCCTTCAAATTTATACGCTCCTGGGTGATTAATCTTTGTTTCTGTATCGCTTACTCTGGTAAAATTGCTTCCCCATTCGAGGACTATTTGACCGTCTAACTCAGAAACTGTAACTGCTGGTTGAATGGGCGGTTTTGGAACCTGGAAAAGCGCATTGTAAGTATTTTGAACAAACCGATCGTTAAATTTCATAACCGAAACACTGGAAAGTCGGTCAGAACCTAAGCCTGCAACTGTACCTACAACTATTTCTTGAGTCTCGCCTGGTGAGAGTTTGAACGGACCGCTATTTAATACAATACGTCTGTCGCCGGGAGCTAATGAATACGCAAGACCTAGCCCATCAATGAATCCAATTCTCTTTGTCGGATCACCTGATAATGGAAATTTTGTTTCTGCTACACCCGGAGGATGTGTATATAATTTCCATGGAGATGTTGAAGGATCAGGAACAAAACCCTGTAACATTCTCCACCAGCGTAGTCCGCCTTCCCGTGAAAATGGCGGGTCGCTGATACCGCTGCCGGCTGAAAAATACGCAAATGAGGTTAATGGCAGGTTCTTTTTACCATAAACCCTCTGAAGGTTAAATACGCCTGAATCTGATGCAAGTCCGGTTACCAATGGACCCTGCAGAAAGTCGTAACCTACTGCCGGTGGGGGTAAATTAAATTTTTTGAACTCCGCATCGATACCGCCTCCATTATAAACAAAACCTAAACTTAAGACTGAATCAGTTCCGCAAAGGTCATCACCGAACGCACCAAGATCCGGATCCGACCATTGTGCGATAAACATACTATCAATATGGAATGATCCAATTTCATTTGTAGCAGTATTGCGAACAACACCACCTTTGTTGATAAATTTAATTTTCTTGAAATAAAGGTTACCCATTGCATCCGCCCTCTTGTAACCCCAACAAGTAATCTGAGCTTCAAGTCCGAGTGGATGAGAGCCGAATAAACCTGTACTGGAGGTGATATCGAGATCGTTCATGACTGTCCAGATGACTTGATCTGCCGGTGAATTTGGATCTGCACCAGCAAGTCCGGGTTCATCATAATTACGCGCAATCAAACTGTCAACAGTAAAAGTAGCCGAAAATGCAGGAGGTTTTTGATAACCCGCAGTGCCATTTCTTTCTATATACGGGGCTCCGTAAGTTACAGGCCACTCATCCCAATCTTTTTTGTATTGGTCGATGATTTTTTGAACATCAGCTGCACTCACCTCGGATAGCAACTTTTCAAATGATTCTGATGCATCTCTCTTTAATTCTGTTTCGGACATACTTGCGTAGTCCCTGCGTACTCTAAAAATTCTGACATCAGGGTCAGCAGGATTTGCAGCAACCGCGGATGCTCCCGATCCGATGATTCTTCCGGCTCGTGTTCCGATGTTATAGGTTTGACCACCGACACGGATGGGTTCAGCATGTACAGGTGCCGGTTGTGTAAAACCCGCATCTAAGTATGCTTTTCCTCCCCAAACAAATCCATCTTGATAAATAACCCATTTTGTTCCGCGTGGATAATATGCTCCATCATCACCCGTGGGTGAATGATTTGACTGACCATCTGCACGCATCCATGTCCATAAATTATTTATATTTAAGATCTGATATGTCGGAGTACCCAGCCCTTTTTTAAACGAATCGTTATTTCGTTTTGTTTTATCGGGACCTTCAGCACTAAAGATGGAAGTAGCAAATATTCCAATCAGCGCCAGGATCCCTAAAAATAATTTTAGATTAATTTTTTTCATATTATGCAACTCCTAATTGTTTTTATAACATTTTATGTAATTTTTTTTCTCTATTTATTATAATTCTATTTTTACACCAACACGAACCTGACGGGGATTAGAGAACATTTCATTCCCCGTTGCAGTCATATATGCCCATCGATTGTCCGAGTTAATGGCTTTATAGAATTCAGAATAATTCGGGATTGCTGTAAATGATGAAGCAAATGCGCTTCCAAGCCATCCGTCATCCTGCGCTGTTCCGGTCGACGGGTATACATTAACAATATTTTTGGTGTTGAATAAATTTAGAACATTTACATAAAACTCTGTCGATACAGGTCCGAAATGGAACATTTTACTAAAGTTCAAATCGATATTAAAGAACCATGGCGTTGAGGAACTATTAAGCGGTTCTGCCGGAAAACTCGAACGAGGATCGATCAAAGGTCGGATTCCGACATTCCACGGATTGGCTTGACCGAGTTCCTGTGGTTCTTTTATTTTTGTGTAATTATGACCACTATTGAATGTCATTATCAAATTGAGTCCCATTTCTTCGAGTATCGGACCTCCGTCATTTTTCCCAAAGCGATAATCAAATAGTATCGAACCGCGATGTGTTTGATTGAAGCTCAAAGGATTGATGAAGTTTGTAGGTCGACCAATATTTTGTTCGACAGCTCCAAAAGAAGATTGGGAATTTGAACCTGTACCTCTTGCATCAGATAAAGTGTAATTTACTTTTGCTGCTAACCTATTAGTCCGGCGTAATTCTAACGTTAATTCCAAACCTTTAATGGTTCCAAAATCTTCATTTTGGTATGCACTGAATAGTCTATTCCCGGCTTCATTAACATAGAAACGGACTTGCAGTTGATCTTTTAAATCTTTATAAAATCCTGTTACTGAAAATGCGAAATTGTTTGTAATAGATTGTCTGAATCCCATTTCGTATTGTGTGGTTCTTTCAGGTTTCATCAAAAATCCGACTGGAGTCAAGAATGCATTTCCACGTGTAATAGGACTCACGGTTCGACTCATAGTAGTGTTTCCTACATAAAGCTGATTTAATGAAGGCATTTGTGCATATTTACCATACATTGAGTAGAAAACAGTGTTGTCGGTAACCGGGAACGAAAAGCTTATACGAGGCAATAGTAAATTGAATGCGTCTGCATCGACGAGCTTTTCTTCGTCAATAACATCTAAAGTTGGATCGAAATCAGGATTCAAAGGATCTTTAAAAGTTTTGGCTTTTGTATCAAAGTGTTCAAAACGTAATCCTAAGTTAAGTATTAGATCCTGATATTCGAATTTGTTTTGAGTATAGAATGATGCAAAGAGTGGTTTTCTCGGAGCGTCAAATCCTTCGTCGGATTCGTTTCCATCAACATCGTATCCGTAATGGTTGATGACACCGGCTTTAGCAAGCCGAACTCTGCGTTCATGCCCGGTTGTGGTTGTGGGCGTCTTTCCATCGGACCCATATAAGAAGATTAACGCATCTGAAATATTATTCACATTATAATGTCGCGTTGTCCAGAGATCAAATTTTCCACCAACTTTTAATTCCCATGTAGTCATTAACTGAGAGGTAAAATCAGCCGAAACTCCTAATGATGATTGATTATTTTTTTGATAAATATTATTTGGTGTATTTGGATGATTAAAATTGAAAGTTTTTATAGTGCTGTAAGCGAAAGGTCCTTGAAAACGTTTTGCGAAACCGGTATAACCTTTTTCAAAGTTTGCTATACTATCTGCGTAAAGCTTCCAGTCACCTCCAAAATCCGGATCCTCTCTGCGGAATGACCGATCTTGATAAGATACCGCAACTTCGTAAAATGATGATGTGCCGATGACATGGTTGAATCTCAAGTTTACGAATCCTGTATTTGTATAGTCGATTCTATCTCGTTTATTATTGTAGAACCTCTGCAAAGCAACAGGCCAACGTGCATCAAACGGAGAACTTTCAGCCTGATAACTTCCTGTTAATCGTAATTTGAAAGGACTAAAATCGTAGTTCATTGTTCCCTGGAATGAATTATTTTGCAACCAATTTCCGGGAATATAATTTTTCGAAAATTCAACCGGTCCGGGTAGCGGAACTCCGGCACCTCTTGCATCACGGTCGTCTGTCACTAAGTTTTCGAATCTGAAAGGAACGATAACTCGCATATCACGATTTCTTATGTAATTATGTTGTGCTGCAAAGAAAAATTTCAGGTCATTTGTTATTGGTCCGCTCAAAGTTAATACTGCATTCCTGAAACCAAAAGAAGAGGAACCCAAATAGTCACTTCCGGGTTTTGCGAAATCATCGGTCTGTATATCAACCATCGCTTTATATTCACTTTGGCCGGAGCGCATAGTGGTACGCGCAATAGCGGAATTTGCACCGCCGTATTCAGCTGTGTAGCCGCCCGCTTGAAGTTGTAACTCTTCAATAGCTTCCTGTATCACTGTGACCGTTTGAACGTTTGTAATCGGATTGGTAACAGCAGCGCCATCAACAAAATATGCTACCTCGCCGGAACGTCCGCCACGGACATACATATTATTATCCTGCCGAACAACACCTGCTTCGAGAGCAAGTATATTATCTAAACCCCGAATCGGTAAATTTGCAATATCTTCTTGTGTGGCTAACCGGACGGTGTTCGTTGTATTGCGTTGCACTAACGGACGCTCAGCGACTATTTCAACGGCTTCGATCTGGACAGCTTCACTCGTTAGTCCAAAATCCTGAGTGGTTGTAACATTAGAAATTACACGAACATTTGAAATAGTTAGAGAACCAAAGCCGACAAAGGACGCCTTGATGCTATAAATTCCGGGGGGGACACTCAGTACAATAAACTCACCGTTAATATCAGATGCAGCACCCATTAATGTGCCTTCGATTGATACTGTAGCGCCTATAAGAGCTTCTCCTGAATTTTTATCAGTTATTTTTCCACGCAACTTTCCGTCTTGTGAAAAACTGACGATGGACGTAATGAGGAGAATGAGAAATGTAATCTGTAATTTTTTAAACATGATTTTTACCTCCTTGAATTATTAATTATTCCTTGATTTTAGAACATTGGAGAATTTTAAATAAATTTTTTTAAATACATAAGTATTACTAAGGTTAAATCAATTATTTATTTTCACATTGTTTAAACCTCCATATTTATTTTGATTGATGTTGATTATTTTTTCCACCCGTTAACAATTTTCAATAATTTATTCCTTGATAAATTAACATTAATCTTTGATTACTGAAAAATATAATAATTATATATCTTTATGTCAAGTAAATTATTATAATTATATGTATAATTTTTTAGCCAGTATCTTTTGGTCATATGCAAATTGTTACTTATCCAAATACCCTTTTATAACCTTAATCAACTCATTCTTACCTATGCTTGAAAAGCAGGAAAAAAGATATACATCCGTGAAATATCTGTTTTTTGATAAAATTTTTCTGTACAATTGATTTTTTTTTGCGATTTCATTATTAGATATTTTATCAGATTTATTAAGCACTATGATATATTGTATATGATATTTTTCAAGCCACTTTATCATAGCGATATCTGAATCCACCGGATCGCGCCTGATATCAACAACCAGGACACCGAGAGAGATAGAATTTTGACGTTGAAAATATTGTTCGATCAGCTCGCTCCATGCCTTGCGCATGGTCCCTGATATTTTTGCGAATCCGTAACCCGGTAAGTCAACAAAATAATATTTTTTATCTATGAAATAATAATTTAATTGCCGGGTCTTGCCCGGCTCGCTACTGATACGCGCCAATTTAGGAAATCC